>JAFGJX010000098.1 GCA_016928865.1 Spirochaetota bacterium | reverse complement strand
TGAGTGCTAACAATAATATATAAAAAAATTGTTGCCCCGTCAATGGGGAAAGAAAAAAAAATCGTTAGTATTATTTTTTTAAAAATAATGATGGGCTATATTTATAATATTAAAGTTGATATGAATATATTAATTTGTATTACCGATAACTATCCAAGAATGTTTTTCAAATTAGTAAGTTAGTAAGTGAACTTGCATATCTACAGTTTTTCCAGACGGCTTTCAAAGTCAGCTTTATATATTTTTTTGCCAAGCCTGTTTTGAAGCTCAATTATTTCCTTTAATATTTCAGTAGTCGTGAGGGGATTGATAGTAATGGCCCGTAGAACGACAATATCCTGTGCAAAATAATTGGGTGCGTCGAACATGGTTCGTGAAACAAATGTATTATCGTCCTCGCGGAGCTCCTTATGCAACTCAATGTTCAGTTCATTGAGCAGAATGTTGATGTGTCGCAGTCTGCTCATCCATTTATTTCTCGCTTGATGTTCCTGGCCGTCCGGGCTTGCCGCGTTGATTTTGAGACGAAGCTTTTCGATCTTCTCCTGAACCTCTTTCGGGACAAAGCGGTAGTTAAAGATGAACAGCTCCGGCTGATTCATCGGTTCGAAATTGCAATGCATCTCAACCAGACTCCGCAAAGAGGCGGTGAGCTCGAATGCGTGCTCAAACAGAAGACGAAAGCCGTCAGTCCCCAGTATTTTGAATGTGGCCCAGGGCTTCAGGGCTGCGAACGGTCGCGACCCCTCAATGCTAAATCGCCCCAGATCAACCGAATCCTGGCGTATTATGTAATTGGAAAAATGCTTTAAATAATTCAGGTCCTTTTCGTCTTTAAACAGGACCATTCCCATTGACGCTGGTGAAAAAAGCAGCTTGTGTGCATCAACGGTAACCGAATCCGCCTCCTGTATTCCGTTAAAAAAATAGCGGAGCTGATCGATGATAAGCACCGACCCTCCCCATGCCGCATCGACATGAAAATGCGCATTGTACTCGTCGGCAATTCTACGCATCTCCTGAAGGTTGTCGATATTACCGGTTTCAGTGGTTCCGGCAATGCCCACGATTGCCATAATCTTTATACGATCATGGCCGCGCTCATTGTGATCCTGTATCTGACGGCAGATGCGCTCCAGTTCATTTATATCGATCTTGTTCCTCATATCGACCGGGACCTTGATGACATTGTCGTTCCCGATCCCGATAACCCGTGCCACCTTGTCAATGGAATAATGTCCCCTCTTCGATACTATTATGATCGCCTTCCTGTATCCATAATGCAAAAAGGCCTCGTGAATCCCTGCCACACGTATTCCGGGAAAATTCCCGTCGGGACCAAACGCCTTATTCCGCGCAACGAGCAGGGCCGTAAGGTTCGCCATGGTCCCATCCGTCGTAACATTCCCGAGTGCAACCTCCCAGTTCTGGATATGCGTTTTATAAAAACCGGCTCCTTTATTATATACGAGACGGTGCATCCACCCTATCAATTCCCTCTCGACAAATGACGAAGCTTTCGCCGACTCTATCTTGACCTGATTCTGGTTTAACGCAGCGATTATCATTTCAAGAAGAATCATGAAATAGGGTATCGCGCTGGTCATGTGACCGATATAATAGGGATTACCGACCTTAACTGAATGAGCGATGATCTTTTTCTTTATCTCGAGAAGAACATCCTTTAAAAGCTGAGGCCGCTTGGGAATATTCACATTGGAAAATATCTTTTCCAGCTCTGAAAGGGGGACTTCACTATGTATACCCCCCTTTTCTGTAAAAAACTTATGAATGAGGTCCAGGAGCTCAGTTCCGAATTCTATGAACTTATCCGGGGAATCAGGCATGATAAAAAGCTTTTTCAGCTGACTCATGTCCGGCTTGACAATTCGCCTTCTCTGGTTCCTTTTATTTATGATTGAATACATATACTCAATTATATAATAAATTTTAGCATCATCATTCAGGGAAATATTTAGCTGTAACCACTATTTATTCGAAGAGGCTTTTTACAAGCATTTTTATATCAGCCTATATGCAGTATAATTATGTTTGGTGAACATAAATGTTTATTTTGTCATAATATTTTTCACAAGATGTACTCGTTTGGCTCCCTTAAACCAACGCAAAACATAAAAAAATATATCTGCAAATACTGATTAATTCTACTTATGAATTCTCAGTATTATGTCGATATTTTAATATGATGACTCTATATAAATTACCACGGATGGAAAAATAGTCATGGAAGATACCAAAATATGGGATTTCCCAAAAAGCATAACCTTTGAAGAAGTGTCAGAGTATTTAGAAAGCCTGAAAAATATAAAACCTGGCGAAGCGCTTACTCTCGATTTGAGTAAAACCGTTTCGATTCATTCCTCCTTTATCGGTTTTCTTATCCATGCCAAGCATTACATGAGTAAAAATAATGGACGATTAATCCTTCTTGTATCAATGACTGTGGAAAAAATCCTCATTATGTTGAATATAATTGATTATTTTTCACCTGAAATAGCGTCAAATATGGGGCGGAAGACAGCATAAATATCAATTTACTCAATGTAACGCGCACCTGACATATTTATGTCCTGCCATGTCACATCTGCCATCAATTTTTCCCGTCATTGTGCCATATATTTATTGAAACTGCTCTAACTCAGGCCAAAAATAAATTGACAGGACGTTAAAACATGAGAGCATAGTAAAATACTTAAATTCCTTTCATGGGGAAAAGATATGAAATTCAACGACCAGCAGATAGATTCAGTAACGGAATTATTAAAATCAATAGCCCATCCAATCAGAATGAAAATTCTTTGCTTCCTGATGGAAGGAGAGAAAAACGTCGGCGAAATTGAGCAGCAATTTGGATCAACCATATCAAACATTTCACAGCACCTGACTGTCCTCAGAAAAGCCAGTATAATCGATCGGAGAAAAGAAGCCAATTTCATGTTTTACTCCTTGAAAGATACAAATATCCACAAGTTGATGGAGACCCTGAAAAACAACTTTTGTTAAATGTCAAAATATGCAGCAATATTGACGTTCCTCGTACTGTTAAGCACCGCTGATTCCTATTCGAGCCAACGTACCCTGGAAATATCCGGACTTCGTATCTATACCGAGTATGAATTGTTTAATAAGCTCGGACTGGCGCGATACGAAGAAGGTTTCACGTCCGCGAAGGAAGTCACAGACTCGCTAACAGCCTTCTACAGCGCCAACGGATACACCATTGTAAAGATTTATGTTATTGAAAATACCGATACAACACTCAAGCTGTATATCAACGAGGGCGCCCTGGGAAAGATCATCTTTTTGAGCATGGATGATTTCACAACACTGTACCTGAAAATCATTTTCCGATTAAAACATAAAATATTTAACTACAACACCGTCCGTGCAAATATTGAGAAACTGAAAAGATCAAAGCGCTTTAAGAATATTTCCTGGATTCTGAGGCCGGTAAAGAACTTCAACACTTCCCTCCTTCAACTGGATCGCGAACTCAATCTACCGCTTATCGGGAAGAGGGTCCTCCCCTTTTTTGATCGATATGGCCCTGAATATGATCTCATCGTCTTTTCAAAGAACATCAACCCGTACATCACCGATAACAAAAAAAATGACCGGAAGTTGCCCGATACCGGCAAAAAGACAGATGCCGGGGAAAAGAAACCCAAAAGACGTGTGATCAACAAATTCGATTACGGCCTGAAAGTGAACTATTACAAGGGTTTTATCCCGTATTTAAAATATTACCATCTCGGTCTGATATCCAAGGGCGATTTTTTCATGGGCGAAACATCCGCGGGCATAATGTACGGACTGGACCAGAAATTTACGCGCCCGCCGCGCGAGACATATTTCGCCTTTGATGCTAATTATTTTTTCACTCCGGCATTCAAGGATATTTTCACACCACTCATCCGCGTGAATCTCCTGCAATCGAGGGCGGCGAGACCGGACCTCAACCTGACCCGCTATAACTATCTCTTGCTCAATGCCATGCTGGCGCCGGGTATAACCGTGCTGACAAAATTCAACATCTTTTTCGGATTTGGCGTGGAAACGGCATTCATCTTTCAAAGTAAAACCAGCTATCTCTTCTTTTATAAATACACGCTGTCACGGCTGTTATTCGGAGAAAACACCTCTCAGGACATACAGGCATTCCGTGATTTCTATGACTTCAGCAAGGAAGTCAACAACCACACGGACGTGTACAACTATCTCCAGGCGGGCATCGCGTATGATTTCAGCAAAAAGAGGACAAAGATATATGAGCTGAGAAAAAACAGGCTCAAGAAAGAGATTGCTGTTCTGTATGATTTTTATTTTTTGAAGAAAATCTTCAACCGGATACGGCTCATGGGCTATTTCGATCATGAATTCAAGGACAGGAGCATCTACTCGGGCGTTCTCAGCTACCAGTACAGCTTCGGGGAAACACCCTTCTACCATGAAACGTCGGTATCCAATTCAGCATTCAAGGGCCTTCACCGCACCTCATATTTCTCCAAAAACGTACTTTCGCAATCAAATGAATACCGCATCTCCATGTACAGGGACTTTCTGTATATCGGCGTTTTTTTCGATATGACGCTTTACGAGGCTTCGGGGAGAGACCTGAAAGGTGCACAGTTCGGTTTCGTCGGCGGCCCCACGTTCCGCATTCTGCTTCTGGATCATTTCGAGCTTTATCTGCAATACGGATGGGACTATCTGGTATCGACAAAAACCACTGACGGGTTCTTCTATTTCAACATCTACAACAAGTGGTAACGCGTCTGTTTCTCATCACCCTGGATGATTAATTGATCGCCTTGATCCTATCCATCCTGAAATATCTGATGTCGCCCCGCAGATTGCAATAAGCCAGCACGAAGTCATTATTGCCCACGGTGATAAACTCACGCGGCTGTATTGACCGTATTGTAAAGGCGCCATCCTGGTCCCGGTAGGTTATTGTCGCGGTTTTTCCAAGCTGTAATCCCATTGATCGTTGTCCCGGGGTGGAAATCCGTTTCCCCCTGATTCTCTTTGAGCGCACAAACGAGCCGTGATACCCGGCAAGGTCGCCGAGAGTCCAGCGGCGATCAGGATCCTCAAGCCGGGCGACGCTCCGAAACACGTCCATGCAAGCGCGCGCATCGTCAAGCGCCCGGTGATGCCGGTAATCCAGCCTGAGATGTTCACACAGTGTTTCAAGCCTGTGGTCACAGAGGCCCGGCCATGCCCGTCTGCTCAACCGCACCGTGTCAACGGCAAGCATTGGGGGAGCAGGCTTGTTGCCCCTGTGATACGCCCACTTGAGAAACGCAAGATCGAAGTCGGGGTTGTGAATAACCAGAATTGAACCATCGATCATGCGGAAGATATCGCCGAGCACGTCTCCTATCTGCGGCGCGCCTGCCACCATATCGTCTGTTATGCCGTGTATCCCGATCACCTCTTCGGGGATTTTCATCCCGGGATTCACCATCCGGTGGAGTATCTCGCCTTCGGAATTCATGGTAAAACGCACAATTCCGACTTCGACAATCATGTGGAGCGCGGGATTGATCCCCGTTGTCTCCAGGTCGAGGGCGCAGAAGGAGGTTTTCGCAAGTTCCTGTTGAAAAAAAGTCATGGCCGTTCAAACGCACCCATCATTTTAACTTCCGTCTCAAGTTCGATCCCGAATTTTTGATAGACCGTTTCCCTGATCTTGCTGATGAGGTCCCGTATGTCCTGCGATGTGGCATTATTCAGGTTGATAATAAAATTCGTGTGAAGCTCGGAAACAGATGCTCCTCCTATTGCAGCCCCCTTTAATCCGGCATCATTGATCAGCTTCCAGGAAGAATGTCCATCCGGATTTTTGAAGACAGATCCGGCCGAGGGATAATCGAGTGGATGCTTCTTTCCCCTGTCCGCGAGCACCTCACGCATCTTGTTCAACTCCCCTTCCCTGTCATCCGTTCGTTCAAGAACAAAGCGTGCGCCGGTAATGATATTCCCGGCGCCGATATTCATGTTCCGATAAGAAGTCCTTGCCCTGTCGATCGCGACCGTGCGGTCATCTCCGTTTTGATCGACTATATCAACGTCCTTCACTATCTCCGAGAAGGTGCCCATGAACGTGCCGGCGTTCATCATGATACCGCCCCCGATACAACCCGGAATGCCGGCCATGAACGCCACACCGCTGAAACCTGCATCAACAGCATATGAAATAAAGTTTTCCTTTACGGTCATAGCATCCGCATACAGCGTCCCGTCCTCGAGAACAGACATTGCGGCTTTCCGACCGCCGTTTTCACAGAGCCACAGCACGACCCCCTCGATCCCATAATCACCCACCAGGAGGTTCGACCCTCCCCCGATCACCGTAAGTGGCACCTGATTTTCAGCGGCAATTGTAACGATATGAGAGATGGATCGGTTGCTCATGGGGGCCACAAGGACATCAGCCGGTCCCCCGGTCTTGAAGGTGGTGTAGTTTTTCAGGAGCTCGTTTTCCCTGACCTGCCCCCACTCGGACAGGGACTGTATCACTTGGCGCGGTATCTTCATTCTTATTCTTGTACCGGATATACGTCAACAGCGAGATCCGGTCCGTTTGATAAATTTCATTCCTTCTGACGCGTAAACGTCATGTCTTCACAGTCACTGCGTCTCACGGGAATCATCAAAAATTTGTTTCATTTATGGTGCCGCCGTACATAATGTCAATAATATTACTTTTATATGCCTTTTTACCTGCCGGAAGGCATATCCCCATAAAAAAAATCTTGAAGTATTCCGATATTATTTATAGATATAATCCAATCAAACATGAAAAAACAATCGAAAAAGCCAATCATTCCGGACATAACGGAATATACCGATGAAGAGGGTAAAAAGTGGATACAGACATCCACGAACGACCTCTTTTCGAGCAAGGAGCTCAACGAGATACTCGAGTCCATCGAAAAAGAGAACGCTTCGGATGAAATAATACTCGCACGAATCGATTTTCAGAGGGTGAACAAGGAATACTACGAAACCGCAATGCGCCTTCATAAAAAAGTCCGCGGACAGGGAGAACTCCTGAAAAGGGTCATCACGGACGCCAATGCCAAGATCGACAGAAAGAATAAAAAGCTGCGAGAGCTGATCGATTATATCAAGAAGCTTCACCTCCTGCTCGCTCACCTTTCCTCCAGCGAAGAAGAGCTCAAGGACTTGAAGATATCTCCTGAAATTCTCATGCAGGCAATGAATGAGGGCATAACCGAGCGGGCTGAACGCGAGCTTGTATTTGAAACAGTCGAAGAGACTGTCCTGCCGCGCGATATCACCATCAAAAAACTCAAGTAACACCCGACCTGAGCCATTAAAAAAATGTTTGACAGCATGCGTTCACGGCGCGGACAACTATAGTATGCAAGCGGGCGAAATATCGCACGCTGCATGTCCATCAGACCGGTGGGCAGATTTCCCAATCACAAGGAAACAGACATGGCCCTGAAAATCCACAACACGCTTACGGGCATCATGGAAGAGCTCATACCCGGAGGCGTCCGTAAAGATTCAATCGCCGAGTATCCTCCCGTGACCATCTATTCGTGCGGCCCAACCGTGTATGGCTACGCCCACATCGGCAATTTCCGCACCTTCATATTCAACGACTTTTTACGGCGCTATCTGAAATTCAGGGGCTATCGTGTCGACCATGCCATGAATATCACCGACGTCGAAGATAAAATAATCGCCGGGGCGAACAAGGAGGGAGTATCGGTAAAGGACTACACCGAGCGCTACACGGCCATCTTTATGGAGGACCTCCGCTCTCTGAATATTGAGCCGGTTGAGCACATGCCCAGGGCGACGGAATCGATCGACGCTATGATCGATATTATCGAGCGCCTGAGGGAAAAGGGTTTCGTATACGAGAAGGACGGCTCGCTCTACTTCAGCATAACTAGGTATGATAAATACGGAATGCTTTCACGGCTGGACACCCGAGAGATCAAAACCGGCCTCAGGTACGACACCGACGAATACACAAAAGACGATGTCCGAGATTTCGCGCTCTGGAAAGCACCGAAGGAAAACGAGATTTACTGGGACACGCCGTTCGGCAGGGGGCGGCCGGGATGGCACAT
This sequence comes from Spirochaetota bacterium, assembly GCA_016928865.1. GTDB lineage: Bacteria > Spirochaetota > UBA4802 > UBA4802 > UBA5550 > RBG-16-49-21. The sequence goes on along the minus strand of JAFGJX010000098.1, from coordinate 13,528 downwards.
AGAATGCTCGGCCATGATCCGAAAGATTTTCGGGACAACCATAGATATACATACCGGCGGGGTCGACCTTATATTTCCCCATCATGAAAATGAAATCGCCCAGAGCGAGGCCGCCTACGGCGAAACATTTGTCCGCCACTGGATCCACGCGGAACACCTCCTGGTCAACGGCGCAAAGATGTCAAAATCAATGGGCAATTACTACACGCTCCGGGACCTTCTTGAAAAAGGCTATTCGCCCCGCTCGATCCGTTACCTGCTCATATCGGCGCATTACCGAAAGCAGTTCAACTTCACGCTCGAAGGGATCGGCCAGGCGGACCAGGCGCTCGAGCGCATCGACAATTGCATCGTCCGCCTGAATGACATCCGCACCGAGGGAACCCAAAATCCCGATGTACAAAAGCTGTCAGAAGCGATGCTGGCTAATTTTACCGCGGCGGTGGATGACGACCTGAACATATCGGGAGGTATCGGTGTCTTTTTTGAGTTCATTCATGCTGTCAACTCGCTGATAAACGAGGAAAAAATTTCCCTTGCCGATATTGATATTATTCTGGACGCGATGAAAAAGATCGATTCGGTCCTTGGAGTGATCTTTTTTACGGGCGGCGCGAAAACGGAAATTGACACGGCCTGGGTCGATTCAATGATAGCTGAACGCATCACGGCAAAAAAGAATAAAAAATTCGCACGCGCTGACGAAATTCGGGCCATGCTCACCGACAAGGGCATTATTCTGGAAGACACCAAGGACGGCACGCGGTGGAAAATGAAAAGCTGATTTTCGGCCGCAACCCGGTGCTCGAATACCTCCGCGGTGCAGCTCCCGGAACGGTGATGGAGCTTCTCATCGCGGAAAATGCCCACGGCAAGATAATCGAGGCAATCATCGCGGCGGCACGTGAAAAAAAGATCACTCCCCGATACATGGGCCGGGACTTTTTCACGGGCATTGGCGCTTCAGCGAGGCACCAGGGCGTCGCCCTCAGGCTTCATGCCGGAGCGCATGATGCGCGACAGGGAGCGGCCGCAACGCTAGAAAAGGCCGCGGAGAAAAAGGGCGTCATCGTTCTCATGGACCATATCACCGACCCGCACAATGCGGGATCGATAATCCGCACCGCGGAGGCCCTCGGCTGCAGCGGTATTGTCATCCCCGGCTCGCACGCATCCGGGGTTACGCCCACTGTTGTGAAATCATCGGCGGGAGCAACCGCGCATGTCGAAATCGTCCAGGTAAGCAACGTCTCCTTCTTCCTGGAGGAAGCAAAGAAGCGGGGCTTCTGGATAATCGGCACGGCCGACCAGGGCGCCACCAGCCTGAAAGAGCTTCCCGCGGTGAGACCCTGCGTCGTCGTAATCGGGAGCGAGGACGCGGGTATGCGCCGCCTCACCGCCGAACGATGCGATTTCATCGTACGGATCCCCCTGGCAGGCAGGATATCATCCCTCAACGCATCGGTCGCGGCGGGCATTGTCCTCTACGAGGTCATGAACAGACAGCCGGACCTCTAGGCATGGAAGGTTTTTTGTTTACGCTTGAAACAAACCTGAAAAATGCTTGCCAATAATCATCGCTGTTCATAATACGTGAATCTGCAAACGGAGCATATGGACCTGAGACACATAAGAAATTTTTCGATTATTGCCCATATCGACCATGGCAAATCGACGCTTGCCGACCGCATCATTGAAAAATGCCGGCTGGTTGACCCGCGCAATCACCGCGATCAGATCCTGGACACCATGGACCTGGAGCGCGAGCGCGGGATAACCATCAAGTCCAACGCCATCACACTGGACTACACCGCCCGGGACGGCAGCCGGTACACCTTCAATCTCATCGACACGCCGGGCCACGTGGACTTCACCTACGAGGTCTCACGCGCCCTTGCCGCCTGTGACGGCGTTCTCCTCGTGGTGGATGCGTCGCAGGGCGTTGAGGCGCAGACCATAGCCAACCTCTACCTCGCTCTCGACAACGACCTGGAGATACTTCCGGTAATCAATAAAATCGACATGCCGAGCGCGGACATCCCCCGCACGAAAGAGGGCATAGAAAAGAGCCTCGGCCTCGATGCCGATACGGCAATCGCCGTTTCCGCGCGGGATGGGACGGGAATAGAAGACCTCCTCGAAAAGATCGTGGAATTCATACCGCCGCCCCAGGGGAACTCTGGCGCTCCCCTGCGCGCCCTGATATTCGACTCGTTCTTCGATAATTACCAGGGCGCCATCATGAAGGTCCGGATAATCGACGGCACGGTCAGGCGTGGCGACACCATCATGTTTTTCTCAACGGGAAAAAAGTATGAGGTCACCGAAGTGGGTATATTCAGGCTCACTATGGAGAAAACGGACGTGCTTCACCCCGGTGACGTGGGCTATATAGTTGCCGGGATCAAGTCAGTTATCGACACAAAAATCGGCGACACCGTGACCCACGCTGACAGGCCCTCATCCGAGCCGCTCAGGGGATTCAGGGACGCGAAGCCGATGGTATTTTCGGGTCTGTACCCCATGTACAGCGACGACTATGAGGACCTTAAAGATGCGCTTTTCAAGCTCAGACTCAACGACGCATCACTCATCTTCGAGCCGGACAACTCGTTCGCGCTCGGGTTCGGATTCCGCTGCGGCTACCTGGGCCTCCTCCACATGGAAATAGTCCAAGAGCGGCTCGAGCGCGAATTCGACCTGGCCCTGGTAACCACCGCCCCGAGCGTCGAATACCGCGTGCACATGCTCAATGGCGACGTTTCCATCATCGATAACCCGGTCAAGATGCCAGATCCGGGCCTCATCGACCATATCGAGGAACCCTTCGTCAATGCAACCATCATAACCCCGACCGATTACATCGGCAACATCATGTCGCTGGTGACCGATTGCCGCGGTGTACACAAGGACATGCAATACATTGATGAAAAACGGGTTCAGCTCCACTACGACCTGCCCCTGTCAGAGATAGTCTTCAATTTTTATGACAAGCTTAAATCACTTTCACGCGGATACGCATCGTTTGACTACGAGCTGAAGGACTTCCGCGAGTCAAAAATGGTAAAAGTTGACATCCTGGTCAACGCAGAGCCGGTTGATGCGCTCTCCTTTATCGTACACCAGGACAAGGCCCGCTTGCGCGGCAAGGATATTATCAGCAAGCTCAAGGACATCATCCCGCGCCAGCAATTCAAGATCCCTTTGCAGGCCGCTATCGGCGCGACGATTATCGCGCGTGAAAACATATCTGCTGTAAGAAAAGACGTTACCGCCAAGTGCTACGGGGGAGACATCACCCGAAAACGGAAGCTTCTTGAAAAGCAGAAAGAAGGCAAAAAACGCATGAAGATGGTCGGTTCGGTGGAGGTCCCGCAGGAAGCATTTATGACCATACTCAAGATAGATTAATCCCCCTGCAGAGATGCCGTTGAAACGGCCGCAGGATGCTGCCCCCAGACTGGGGATAATTGGCGATTAAAGGTTACTCTGACACCGGGAAATCACCGATAACTATCGGTTTTGCAGGGACCTGTCACACTGTAGAGCAGCATTTTGCATGATAGATCAGGTTTTACTCTGACCACCGGGATCTACCGATAACTATCGCCGGAAGGTTACTCTGACACCGTAATTATGAATCAGCTGGAACAGGAAATTATAAGTGCGGCCGCCACATTCGCAAAAGATCGAATGAGTCGGCTCCATTCAAGTCACGGATGGGACCATGTTGAACGGGTTGTCGCTCTGGCGGCAAAAATTGCTGCAACCGAAAAGAAAGCTGACCCGTTCATCATACAGGTGGCTGCCCTTCTCCATGATATCGCCCGTATTGACGAGGTAGACAGCACGGGCATTCAGTGCCACGCCGAGCGGGGAAGCAGTATCGCGTATGAATTCCTGCTGCAATGCGGACTGGAGGAAAAACGCGCCCACCACATACGCAACTGCATTCTATCGCACCGCTATCGAAACGAACACGTTCCGGATACCATCGAGGCAAAGGTGCTCTATGACGCTGACAAGCTCGATTCCATCGGCGCGGTTGGCATCGGCAGGGCGTTCCTGTTTTCCGGGGAAGTGGGTGCGCGACTGCACAATCCGGATATCGACGTCAGCCTGGCCGAGGCATACGGCAAGGAGGATACCGCGTATCGTGAATACATTGTGAAGCTGCGTCATGTCAGCGATAAAATGCTTACGGATGAGGGAAAACGTATCGCTCATGAGCGCCACCGTTTCATGGTGGATTTCTTCAACAGGCTCCAGGACGAGGTGAAGGGCCTCTCCTGAGCAGAGTGCCGTCCTCCCGGATGCGACAGTCCTCTCATAGCACCTTCGGCAAAGTCACCGGCCCTGCAGCATTACTTCTCGAGGACTTCAGAAAATCAAAGGTATACATGAGCGTCAGATGTATGCTTCCGAACATGTCATGCCGACCGTCCGCCACAAAATCACCCGCATCAATGTCTTCGATCCAGAGGTAGTGAAATCTTCCGCCCAGTGCAACGGTCAGGTCTATCTTTCGTATGTAATACGCGAGCGAGAGGGTGCAGTTCAAGCCGGCATACAGGAGTGTGGTATCGGTCCCGCCGAATCTCGTATTGATTGCCTCGCTGAAGATAGTATCCTTGTCATCCACAAACCTGCTGAACTGAAATACCGCAGAAACGCCGGGGAGCAAATACAGGGTCGAGACAAGCGGGATGGTAAAATCGACACCGGCCGCAGGACCGGCAAAATGATGGAAGATTCTGTTCGAGTAAGCCAGGAAGAGCACGCTCGATTCAGTAACCATATCGTATCCGCTATAGACAATGCCTCCGAATATTTTTACGTGGGAAGCGACCCGCCCGGAAACAAAGAGATTGAATTCATGCCGTCTGGCAACCCGCTTAGTGGTGACCGGCTGTTCGATATAGTAGAAAAGCGGATTCAGCAGCAGGCTCGTGACATCTCCCTCATATTTTCCGTATGTATATGACGCGAAGAGTCCCCATGTATCATCGATGCCGATGCTCACAACCGGGCCGCCGGAAAAATCAGACTTCACTGTTATACGCGGCAGAATGCGGGTATCAGAGACCTGGGACCAGTAGGGATCCCACCATGAGTAGCGCACCGACGCGCCAATTCCCATGCTTGCACCCCGGACATCGGCAGGAACGAGCAGGAAGGATATCGCTAAAAGAACGATGCCCGCACACAATGCATTGAACTCTTCGAAGCGTTCCGTCAGGAGTTTTTTATCCGCACGTCTCACACCGATCAGGCCCAGGTAATTTTCAACTCGGGATCGAATTTCCGCGGCATATTATAATTGTAGGGCAGCACCCTGACCGTGAATCCAAATCGTCCAGACTGAAGGCAGAGCATCTGCCCCTCATAAATAATCGAACCCTTGCCACCGGTGCCGCCTTCACGCATAGGCAGTGCCACGCCTTCGAATATATCGCCGTTCTTGTCAAGGGCCCCGAAATAAAGCTCAACGCGCACCTGGTCCGGCCGTACCGTTCCCAGGGCTATCTCGGCCCTGACGGTTACCTGCGAGTTGACCTTGATCTCCCGGTCATCGGCGATGTCGACATGTACGATGCGCACCCCTTCCCAGTTCTTCGAAACAAACGACTTCCACGAGGTCAGCTCTTTCACCTTGTTGAAATTTTCCTGCTGAAAATCAATGTTCTGGCGGTGTGCCAGCTTGTAGAATTTTTCCGTATAGTCCTTGACCATCCTGTTGGTGTTGAAGATCGATGTGATGCTCTTCATCGATTCTCTCATCCGAACGAGCCACTCCCGGGGCAATCCGTCAAGCCCCCGGTTGTAAAACGCGGGTTTGACGTCCTTCTCCAGGATATTGTATAAAAAAAAGCTCTCTACCTCATCCTGATAGGCGAGATCTCCATACTCCTCCCCTTTCCCGATGGCCCATCCGTTTGCCGCATTGTATGCCTCGTCCCACCAGCCGTCAAGCACGCTGATATTGATGCCTCCGTTCGGCACCACCTTCATCCCGCTCGTCCCTGATGCTTCCTTGGGACGAATCGGATTATTAAGCCACACGTCGACGCCCTGTACCATGTTACGCGCGACGTCAATATCATAGTCCTCGATAAAAACCACTTTCCTTCTGAAGCGTTCATTGCTGCACAGATGAATGATCTGTCGTATCAGCTCCTTCCCCATATTGTCGTGGGGATGGGCCTTGCCGGCGAATATTATCTGCATGGGCCTGTCCCTGTCATGCAGGAGCTGTTCGAGCTTTTCAATGTTTCTGAGGATGAGGGTCCCCCGCTTGTAGGATGCGAATCGGCGCGCAAAACCGATTGTCAGGGCGTCCGGATCAAGAACCGAATTCGCGATTTCAGCTTCCTTGGGAGAAACGCCGCGATTGAGGAGCTGCTGTTTAAGCCTCTTCCGTACAAACGACACAAGGCGCTCCCTGAGGCGCTCGCGGCATCGCCACAGCTCCGAATCGGGTATATTTTCAACATTCTGCCATATGGTATTGTCGGCCGGATTGTCTATCCAGCGCGGACCGAGGTGGCGGTTCAGGAGCCGCATCATCTCATCCGATGTCCACGACAGGGTCTGCACCCCGTTGGTGATATGGTCTATCGGCACCTCGTGAACAGGGAGCGACGGCCAGATACTCTTCCACATGTTGCGGGATACCTTTCCGTGAAGCATAGAAACGCCGTTGCAGCTGGCTGCCAGCTTCAAAGCCAGTACCGTCATGCAAAAGTTCTCTTTTTTATCCTGGGGGTCCTCACGCCCCAGGGCAAGGAACTGCTCCATCGTCAATCCCATCTTCTTGGCATACTCACCGAAATAGTTTTCTATCATCTCCGGCGAAAAACGGTCATTCCCCGCCGGGACCGGGGTATGCGTGGTAAAGACATTGCTCGCCGATACGAATTCATACGCCTCGCGGTTGGACAGTCCGTACTCTTGCATTGCCATCCTGATCCGCTCAAGAGCGAGAAAAGCTGCGTGTCCTTCATTCATATGGCAGACGGTAATATGCCTGCCCATGGCCTTCAGGGCCCGCATGCCGCCAATGCCCAGGATCATCTCCTGGCGTATTCTCATCTCCGCATCACCGCCGTAGAGCTCGTCAGTTATCGCCCTGTCGATCGGCAGGTTTCTGTCGATATTCGTGTCAAGGAGATAGAGCATAATCTTCCCGACCCGGATCTCCCAGACCTGCGCATATACGGCCCGTCCGGGCAGTTCAACGGAAATACACAGCGTGTCCCCCTTTTCGTCTTTTACCGTGTTCGCCGGCATGTTATAAAAATCAATAACCGGGAAACTCTCCTGCTGCCACCCGTCAAGGTTCAGATACTGGTGAAAGTACCCGAGCCGGTAGAAGAGGCCGACGCCGACCAGAGGAAGGCCGAGCTCGCTCGCTGACTTCAGGTGATCGCCCGCGAGCACTCCGAGCCCGCCAGAATACATCGGCAGGCTCTCGTGTATTCCGAACTCCGCTGAAAAATAGGCGATACCCGTGTCGCTGAAGTCCTTCTGGTGCTCGTCATACCAGCTCTTCCGGGTCATATGCCAGTCAAGCTCGCTCTGCACCTTTTCCATATGAGCGAGAAAGCTTTCCGATGACGCTGCCTCATCGAGAAGCTCCTGGGAAATGGATCCCAGCATTTTAACCGGATTATGCTTCACCTCGCTCCACAATTCCACGTCCAATCTCCGGAAAAGCTCGATCGCCTCAAAGTTCCACACCCACCACATGTTGGAGGCGATGGTGAGGAGCGGCGAAAGCCTGTCCGGAAGATTTGGTACGACTTTAAATTTTTTTACAATGGCCATACCGACCTCATGTTTTCATTAATATTATAAACGCATGTCCTTGATTCAGCCCTGGCGATGATCCTGCGATACTGGCAGATACACGTGGAAAACCGACCCCTTCCCTGTAATCGATTTCACATCAATATATCCGTGATGCCGCTTGATGATTGCATAACTTGTCGCGAGCCCCATGCCGCTCGCCATCTCCTTTGTGGTATAATAGGGATCAAATATATTGCCGACACTTTCAGGAGCAATGCCGCTTCCCTCGTCAGCGATTGATATCCGCACGTATTTGCCGGGCTGGAGGGTTAGTTCGTGGTGGGATAGCTCGTGTTCCACAACATTATTTTCCGCCGTAATGGTTATGGCGCCCGGCTTCTTCATGGATTCCACCGCGTTCTCCAGGATGTAGGTAATCACCTGCCCGATCTGGAATTCATCAATATCAGTGTCCCACAGTCCTTCCTGTATGGTGATGGTATAGTTCCCGGCATAATCGCAAAGAGCCGCATCGATAATGTTCCTGAGCCCGTCCGTATAATTGATGATCTTTCGATCCGGCTTCCCGCCCCGGGCGAATATGCTCAGGCGGCGGGTCAGGTCGACCGCCCTGACCGATGCCTCCTCGGCGTCATTCAGAACTTCCATCAGGCCCTTGTTCTCGGGATCGGCTTCCATCTTGGCGAGAGAAATATTCCCCAGAATTGCGGTCAGGGCATTGTTGTAATCGTGTGCTATGCCGCCGGAAAGAATTCCGATGGCCTCGAGCTTTCGCGCCCGCTGAAGCTCCTTTTCCATCCTGTTCTTCTCGGATACGTCCCGTATAATTCCGCGAAACGCCCTGATGGTACCGTCCGGTCCCCGCGCCGGCGATATGGAGCATTCGATCAACCTTTTTCTCCCGCTCTTCGTGATTGCGCTGAAATCAATAAAGCGGTTCGGCTTCCCCGTGACATACACTTCATGGTACAGGGCATAAATTCTTTTCTGGTCTTCGGGGGTGTATAACTTCTTGTAACTCAGCCCTATAAACTCATGACTGTCGTACTCGGTGATGCGGCACAGCGCGCGATTGCCATAAAGGAAATGTCCCTTTATATCGCACTCATAATAGCCATCTTCCAGACCGTCGGCGATTTCATGCCAGTGCTCTTCATTTTCATCCAGGGCATCATGGGCCACATCATGCGCCACCAGCGTCAGGACCCGCGCCGCCGCTTCCCCGGTAAATGAAAGCCGGAGGCCGATGCGGCGGAGGGAACCGGAACTATCGATAAAGGATATCTCCCTGTTTTCACCAGCGTTTCCTCTTCTTGCATCGGCGACCATGTCTTTCAGCACCGGCGCTATATCGGTTATCATTCCCTTCGTCGAGCCCGGCCTGACATCGCTCTCAAACAGCCTGGTGAAAGCCCTGTTCACATACTGAAGCGCACCGTCAAGCCCGCAGACACATATCCCGATACCGTTCTTCTCCAAAGCATCTTCAAGAATGGGCCATAAATTGCTCCGCTGCTCGCCTCCTGCCATCAGCAATCTCCTCACGATCCTATAATACTTCAAATCCGATAAGGATTATATCGTCCTCTGCCGGAAGGTTTTCACGAAAACGTGCCGTTTCATCAAGAATAAAATCGAGCGACCTTCCCAGCTCCTGCGCCCCGCCGCGCCGGACAATGTCAAGAAGGCCTTCAGTCTCCAGCATGTCCTTGTCGGCGTTTCGGGCCTCGGTAACGCCGTCAGTATAGAGATAAATCCTATCGCCCGGCGAGAGCTCGACTTCCATATCCCCGAAAGAAGCTGCCGCAGACACACCTAGCGGCATGCCGTCCGCATACAGACCCAGCGCCGTATCCTCGCCTGCGCGATAGTGCACCGGGGGCGTGTGTCCTCCCTTCGCAAACCTGAACAGGACCTGTTCCCCGGAAAAATCAAAAAAACCGTAGAGCGCCGTAAAAAACGCCAGTGACATCGTCTCTGTTAGATTGACGTTAAGTTCTTTCAGATATCCCGATGGCCTGGTCCCCCAGTCCGCATTAAGACGCTCTGTCAGCGATCGGACCAGGGCAAGGAACAGGGCGGCGGACACCCCATGACCGGCCACATCGCCAATAAAAACACCCATTCCGCTCTTGTGTAAAGTATTAAATGAAAAAAAATCCCCTCCGACGGCCTCCATCGGAAGATATCTGAAATCAACGCGCAAACGCTCGGAACGCGGCGGCCTGTCCGGAAGCATTCGCGCCACGGCCATCTGTGCGTTTCTCAAATCGCGCTCCATCTGCTCATTCTTGCTTCTGAGCATCTCTTCACTGAGGCGCAGGTTTTCCTCCGCCATTTTTCTTTCGGTCACATCCTCTTTAATCGCAATATAGTGGGTAATCTCCCCTTCCCGGTTCACGACCGGTGAAATCGATGCCGATTCCCAGTATGACTCGCCGTTTTTTTTCAGATTATGAAATTCCCCGCGCCATTCCCGCCCCGAGCTGATGGTCTGCCACAGGTTCCTGTAAAACTCGGCCGTCTGTTTTCCCGATTTCAGGATCCTCGGATTGTGGCCGAGCACATCATTAAAACTGTATCCTGTCAGCCTCGTAAACTTCGGATTTACGTACTGGATGGCGCCCGCTTTATCAGTTATCACCACGGTTGAGGGACTCTGTTCTACAGCTATGGTGAACATCTGCATCCGCTGCTCGATTTCCGTGTCAATCTGGCTTTTGCTCGCCATGATGCCGGTCACGTGGATATTTCCCGGGCCTGAACGCGCGCAGACCACTATCCTGCATCTGATGAGGCCCCCGTCAGCATGGACGATCCATCCATCCCGCGCCATCGCAGTGCCGGTTGCATTCCTTATCATCTCGGTAAAAACAGGCATACTGTCGACAAATAAAATTGAGCTGAAAGACGCACCTGCCAGCTCGTCAGGGGTCCGGCCGGTCACACGCTCGATCGCCGGACTTGCGCAGGTGAACTTTCCGTCTGCATCAAGGTAAAACACCGCGACATCGATCATATCGAACAGGGTCACGAATAATGCGTCGACTGTTTCACTGTTTGTACATGCTAACGACATAGCTATAACGTACTACAGCGGTCATTCCATGACAATAAAAATATTTATCGTGTGTATTTTTCGCGATTGTCTTCTTCAACGACAAGGCAAGAAATATCATTCCGGCATCGCGATGCGAAATCCATAATAAGGACTGCGCGCGGTAGGACACTTTCTAAACCTGAATTCCCTGGTCCTCTGAACCGGGTGGCTCAGAAGGGACCCTCCCCTGAGGACTTTGTAAACCCTCCCGAAATCCCTGCCCGCTGATCCGCCGGGATATCGATCATACCAGTCTTCCGTCCATTCCCATATAATTCCAACCGAGGAACCGGTTCCATCCTGAATGGCCCTTCGTACTGCTGCGAGAAATCCCTCCGTCCCGTCCGGGGGAGCATGGGAATCAGTCGCAACATCCAGCGCTCGGGCAATGCCGCACCGTTGGGCAAAAATCTCCCATTCAGCTTCCCGCGGCAGACGGACCACCCGCCCGGTTTTATCCGACAGCCAGGCGCAATACGCGACCGCGTCGTTCCATGTCACCTGCATCACCGGCAAATCGCCGCCGTAATGACCGTACGGATCGCATAAAGGCCCAAAGGGTCTTTCCCGATCAGCACCCTGCTGCCTGCGCCAGCGTCCTTCCCGCATGATCCAGCCCCATCCCGCAATTTCCGCCTCGGTGAGATATCCCGTTTCAGCGGCAAACGCAGAATATTCATCGGCTGTCGTCATGATTTTTCTGATCATGACGGGCCCCGCCTCGACGGAATGCGCGGGCGCCGCTCCGGTTATGAATTCCTTCCGTATACTGCCGTCCCGCACCCTCTCATATACCGGATCGAGCGCATCGTCCGGGAGACCGATCCTGTAGGTGCCGCGGGGGATGCGTATAAATTCATCGCTGATGATTTTCATGCTATCAGAAACATCTCGCAGTCCGAATACGCGGGCCGCGGTTCCGCGCCCGCGGCTATGAGGTCAATTTACGGCATCAACCAGGCCGTACGCGTCTTTCCCGTCAGCTGGATATTCAGCCGTCAGAAACGTGATGAGGAGCTGTGCCTCCCTGCCGCCGAAGGAACGGGACAGCTCATTGCAGATGGTATTGGCCAGGGGTACCGCGTACTTTTTGTCCTTGCCCGGCAGGACGATCAGTATCTTATGCCTGTCATACCGGACGGAAAAGTCGCGTTCGCTGAGACGTGAACGTATGAATTTTTCAAAATAATTGAACATGCCTTTCACCTTTTCATGGCCGTACAGGCTGTGGAAGCGCTTGTAATTCTTCACCGAGAGAAGCACCAGGGATACCGGGATGTTCAGGTCCCTCGCGTTCCGAATCTCGTCATTTACGCGGTTGAACAAACCTTCAATCGTGTCAACATAGCTCCCGCGGCCATATTCGATCTCCCTTACAATCGCAACATAGGGGAAGATAAAATCGGTGAACTTCACCAGCCGGGCATGGACAGTTTCAAGATTCGCCGTTTCATCGATATCGAACACCATGATGAAGCCGAGCATCTCGCCGCCGAGCTTGAAGGTAAACATATCGAGGATCGACATGGCCTTTAGCTGAGCGCCGGTGAATATTTCGACCAGCGGCTTTGAGCGGTTTACGTCATTGAAGATAATAGGACTTTCCGCGTGCGTTATCTCCTGGATCAGCGTGCTGGTAGAAGCGATGCGGAAATTCATCTCTTCCAGCCGGAGCCTGTCTTCGGCCTCGGCGGCGAAAATTATATAATCCCTGCTGCTGTCCTCCCTCACGAAAATGCCGTAGCTCATGACGCCCAGATTCCGCAGCTCTTCCCTGATGATTTCCCTTGTCCTGCCAATACCGGCATCCGACGTTATCCTGCCGCGCATGGCGTCAACTGCGGCGTAGTGCGATCCCGGACCGGTGCCGGTGTCGTTCAACTCCCTGAACTGGATGGCGCGATACGCAAAAGCGGAATATTCCGCAACGACCGTAAAAAACCCCTTTTCCTCGCCCGTATAATCTCCGGGAGAAAGCTTGTTACCCAGAATAATAGCGCCAATCACGCTTTCATTGTAAATAACGGGAACGAGAAGTCGCGTATCGATTGATATATAGGAATAATAATCTTCCCCGAACGCGGGATGGTCCTTGAATTCTTCTATGTCGATTATCTCCTTGCGAGCTATCAATTCACCGAGAATGCCGGAGGATGCCTTGAATTCAACCTCATCGCGATTAATGGTCACACCCCTTGATTCCGCGATCTCCCAGACGTCCGGATCCGATTTGCCCGGCACCATTATCGATGAAGAAGACACGCCAACCTGACCCATGATGGAAAATAGAATGACATCGAACAGGCCGGCCGTAGTATCGGCTCCCAGGATGTCCTTGCTCAATGCGTACAGGGCCATATTGTCCAGCAGCGCGCCATTGTCTTCATAACCATGATTAATGGAAGCGCGCGCTTCAATTTTTTCCGAATATGCGTTTTCCCGCTCAGTTTCAATAGTGAATTTCGGCCTTGATTCCTCTGACGAAGCGCGTGTTCCTCCGGCATCGCCGGGTATGCCTGATTTTCCATCGTCCTGCCTGACACCGGTTTTTCCCTCTTCGTCGGCTGCCAGATCATCAACAGCGACGAGATCTGCCTCCTTCAGGTAGAAGATATC
>JAFGJX010000097.1 GCA_016928865.1 Spirochaetota bacterium | reverse complement strand
ACTACGAGGGGGACAAGCAGTTCGCGAAGGAGAACGGAAACCCGGATGACTGGCGCGCCCTGATGGAGGCCGAGAAGGCGCGCGGCATAACCTACGTGGTGCTTGCCGGCGCGGAACCGTCGCTCGTCCCCGAACTCTGCCAGGTATGCTTCGATGTCATCCCGCTTGGAAGCATCGCGACCAACGGTTTCAGGCGCATACCGGAATCAGTCGGCTACAAGATCCATATCTCCGTATGGGGGAACGACGAGACCAGCCTCCGGGTCCGTAGCGCGAAGAACCTCCTCCTGAAGCAGATCGAGAATTACCGCGGCGATCCGCGCGCGGTGTGGGTCTACACCTTCACCCGGGACAACATAGACGAAATATACGAAGTGGCGGAGACGCTTTCACGCAACGGCTGCAAGGCCACCTTCAACGTTTTTTCCGCTCCGGTGGGATATGCCGGTCCGCTCCGGCACGACCGCGCGTCTCTGGATCGTACGCGAAAGGTCATGATGGACGTGCTTGCGAAATACCCGGAGCACATCCTCTTTTCTCCATACAACGTCGTGGCGCACACGCATGAGAAGGGACTGCATGACCTCTTCAGCTGTTCCTATCCCCGCATGAACCCGTCGACGGATATCGGGCTGGGCAGATCCTTCAGGCAGTACCGTACCGACCTGACATGGGACCGGAGCGCGGCATGCTGCGTGCCGGACACCGATTGCGTGGACTGCCGCCACTACGCGGCAGGGAGCGCCGTGGTCACGGCGCGGCTCTACCGTCATGCGACCGACCCGGAGGAGTTCAAGGCATGGCTCGATTACGTGGACACCTACCTTGCGGTCTGGGTCATAGGATACGAGAAGGGGGAAAACCTGCTGGACCACATGACCCCTCCGCCCGGCGTAACGCCGTAGGCGGCCACGCAACAAGGAGAAGATCATGAATACCGTCAGTTCACTGCTGGATAATGAATGGCTTGAACGATATAAGCGCATATCCCGCTTGAATATCCGCAGTTCGATTTACGACGTCACCAACAACTGCAACCTGCGCTGTAAGGGTTGCTTTTTTTTCTCATCGGACGAGCACAAAAAGTCGCCCGACGAGCCAGACGTTCGCAAATGGGAGGAATTTATCGACAGGGAAAAGGCGCGCGGCGTCAACCTTGCCATCCTGATCGGCGGCGAGCCGACCCTCTACCTGGACCGGGTCGAGGCGTTCTACAGGCGATTACCCACCTACTGCGCCACCAACGGCATCATCAAGGTGCCGCGCGACCGCTTCCCAGACATGATGGTGGGGATCTCCCTATGGGGCGACGAGGAGGATGAAAAGACCCTGCGCGGCCGGGACGTCTTCTCAATCTCGAGCACAAATTACGCCGGCGACCCCTATACCTACTACCTCTACACGATCACACCGAAGCAGATCGGCAAGACCGAGCGGATCATCAGGAAAATTGCCGATGTTGGCCTGAAGGTGCACATGCAGCTTCTCTCCAACGACGAGGGCGTGGACGGTTTTTCATGGAATAAAGAAGACCTCGCTGCCATCCGCGATGAGATGGATGAGATGCTCGACAAATTCCCTGAAACCGTAATATCCTCGAAATACTATCATGAAGTCATCACAACCGGGAAGATGCTCGGGCGTCCCTTCGGCTGGATGGAATGCCCCTCGGTTACGAAGCCCCTTGACAGGCGCAAACCCCAGCCCAGGCGACTGATCGAATTCATCCGCTGGGCCGCTGACCTCAAGACCATGCACCGCTGCTGCACCTCTGAAACGCGGGACTGTTCCACCTGCAAGGACGGAGCCGCACACATGAGCTGGGTCATGGTTAACAAGCGCGACCACATGCGTTCGACCAGGGACTTCCAGAACTGGATCGAGGTGTACGAGATGTTCGCAAAGCTGTACAAGTTTATTCCGTGGTAATCTAACCGGTTGCCTTGCAGGCCCCCTAAATCCCCCATAGGGGGACTTTAAAAAAACTATCGAATGAGTAAGCCCCCCTCCGGGGGGTTTGGGGGGCGTTGATGCAAGAGACATTTTTGAAAAAATCTAACGCGTAGAAGACACTTTATGGACCCCAGACAGCCTGTAATCCTCGGATACGACATGGTATCCCCCCTCGGCACCGATATGGAAACCCAGTGGGACCGCGCCGTGCGCGGCGAAAGCGGCGTCGTGAAGCTTACCCGGTTCCCCCTCGATGAAAAATTCCCGGTGCGCATCGCCGGACAGGTTGATGAATTCGACGCCTCTCCCTATCCTTTTCTCGCGCCGCGGGAGATGGCGCACTGGACATCTCCCATATTCAGGCACGCGATGCTCGTGGTGCACCGTGCGCTTGCACAGAGCGGGCTTGAAATCACGCCCGGAATCGCGCCGCGCGTGGGCATCACCTTCAGCAGCGCGGTCGGCGGCCTCGACGCGCTCATCGCCGCGGACCGGCTCATCGTGAAAGAGGGAAAAACGCCGAATCCCTTCACCAATCCCAACTCCTGCATCAACATGGTCGGCGGCAAGATATCGATCCTGACCGGGGCGACCGGTCCCATTACCGCTACGATAACCGCCTGCGCGACCGGGGCGACGTCGATGATCATCGGATCCATGTTCCTTCGCCAGGGTATAGCCGACGCGGTCATCTGCGGCGCGGTTGACTTCCCGCTTGTAGAGCCGATCGTGGCGGGGTTCGCCTCGATGAACGGGGCGTACAAGCACCGATACGACCGTCCTGAAGAGCCCTCTGCCGCAAGCCGTCCCTTCTCCGCTGACCGGCGCGGTTTCGTCGTGTCCGAGGGAGCGGCGGCAGTTATCATCGCAACCCGGGAATTCGCTGACGCGCACGACCTGCCCTATGTCCTGAAGATCGCCGGGTGGAGCATGACCTCGGACGCCTATCACTTCGTCGCCCCGAATCCGGGAACTGTGACACGCTGTATAGCGGAAAGCATCTCATCCGCCGGGATTAAACCCGGCGACATCGATGCGATCAACGCGCACGGCACTTCAACAAAGGTGGGGGACAGGGTGGAATACGATTCGCTGAAGAACGTATTCGGGAAATCCATACCGCCGGTATCCGCAAACAAGTCACAGATCGGACATGCCATGGGCGCCTCGAGCGGCATTGAATCCATCTTTGCCATGGAAGGAATGCTCAGGGGTATGGCTCTTCCGACAATAAACCACAACCCTGACCCGGAGATCCCTTTCGACTGCGTGTCGGGTGGCGCCATCAACCTGCAGCAGGAATTCACTTTGAAAAATTCCTTCGGCTTCGGCGGATGCAATTCCTGCATCGTGTTCAAGCGAATCAGATGACATATTGACACAATACATAAAAAATATGCTGTGTGGTGATAAAATCTGATATCAAAAATAATTAATACGTCTGTCCGGTTTTTACCTTGACAAAATTTGTTACTTGTGCTATGATTGACATATCAGTCATGATTAATTATTTACACAGTAAACCATTCATATGGTACTGTCCGGGGGATGCAAGTAACCAATTCCATAAGAAGGGGGGGAACTATGAAAAGTAAACGCATCACTACCTTTCTCGCTATCATCATAATCGCAATGACTTACTCCGCGTGCGATCTCGAATACGACTGGGTTGAGCCCCAGGCGATAAGCTACGCCTATTCCGGCCTCAATGACTTCACTGACAGGACCTATGCTCCGGACGGCATCGGCTATCTTGGCGTCAACAGCGACGGGAAAAAACTGCTCCATGTCGAGGGGTCTCCGTATAACATGGGATACCAGCACGGCTATCTCTGCGCAGAGGGAGTGTACCGCATGGCATCCGTCGAATTCTGGTGCGGGCTCATCATTCACATGCTCGAGCTCCCGGTGACGATCGATCAGCTCGTCCAGCTGGTAGGCGGGGAGTCGGGCGTGCGCGCCCTCATTAATCTGCTCTATATTCCGATAGAAAAGTCGATCAAGGACGGGGAGATCCCCGCCGAATTTATCGAAGAAGTGAACGGCATTGTGGACGGCGCCAACGACGCGGGTTACCCGGTGGATTACAAGAGCGTCATGATGAACAACATGGCGTTCGACGCGATCCTCGGTATCGGCTACCCGATCATAGCGCCATTGATTCCGCTCGCGATACCGTACATGCCGGTGCCGCACGCATGCAACGCATTCATCGCCACAGGCAAAGCCACTGTCGATGGCAGGACGCTTATGGGAAGGGACTTCATGTTCGGGAACGGCGCCTATTACAAGTACGGGCTGCTCATTGAATACATTCCCGAAACAGGGAACCGCCTTGTGAGCGTCATGACTCCCTCTTTTGTCGGCACTGCCGCCGGGATGAACGACAAGGGCATTGGCATCGGCATAGACATGGTCCCTTCCGGCAACAACAATGTGAACGCGCTCGGCATGGGCGGTCTTCTCATCAACCGCTATGTACTCCAGTACGCAAACGAACTCAGCGAGGGGGTAAAGATCCTTACCACTAAAAAGCTGGGAGTATCCTGGCTCTTTCCGATCGGGGACGGCCGCGGGGCCGAGACCGGCGGTGCCGTGGTGGAGGTATCGGCCGACATGAAGCGGGTCAGGTATGACGACTATGTGCAGCCCTACTGGGCGAAATATCTGAACATCCCGGGACAGATAGAGAAATCAAGCGACCTTGTGGTCGTCACCAATCACTACCTGGTACCGGACATGTATCTCACGCTGGGGGGCGCCATACCCGATTCGACCTGGCGGTATGAAACCCTGACCGATCTCATCCTCAGCGAGTACGGCTCGATCAACAACGCGAAAGCGCGGGCGCTCATCGACTTCCTGCACCCACCAAACTACGGGTACTACGCCCCGGATCCTGACCAGCCGGTGGAATCATCGATCTCAATGTTCGATCTCACCAACCTGGAGCTCTCGTCCCTCTATGGTCTCTATTCCGATCCATGGGTGATTTTTAAATTCTGACAGGGTATCCTCTCCGGTGCTCCCCGTGCCTGGCGCACCGGAGAGGGAAAATGATTCCACTCTCCGGCACGGCTTCCCGTCTCCGCCGGTGGGGGCGTTCCATCAGGCAGGCGACTCCTCTCTGGATTCGGAATATTCCCCGGCATCCTCCTCGTTCCTGTTGTCGCGCCGGTATCGCTCCGGTGTCGTGCCCATGTAACGCGGGAACAGGCGGTTGAAGGTCCGTATGCTGTCGAACCCGACCGAGGATGCGATCTTCATGACATTCTCCTCGTCGCGAATCAGCTTATCTGCAGCCTCACGCATCCGGAGCTCATTGATGTAATCGCCCAGCTTCTTGCCGGTATATTTCTTAAAAAGCCGGCTCAGGCTGTCCGGATGGACGTCAGCCTGATCTGCCAGGAACGAGCGTGAAAGCCGGGCCGTGTAGTTCTCGTTGATATATTCAACCACATTGAGTATTCTGCTGCGCAGGTTGCCCATGCCATTGTCGGCGCCATTTCGCCTCTTGTGCAGCGCGGAGGTAGCCTTCAGCTTTTTATTCAGCAGCGCGTTCTCGATGACAAAGCTCTCCAGGCTGGTATTCAGGTCCTCCACCTCGTCCATCATCCTGATAAACCTCAGGGTAAGGACCAGCGCACTGCCGATGAAAAAGACCGCTGCCGCATAGGGAAATATCATATACTGGAACGCAATCCCCCAGCGGGCCATGTCATGGCCTATCAGCTTCATCAGGAATATACCGCCGTCATGCAGGGCCCCCATGATGGCGATGATCCCGAAAAAGCTGAAGAGCTTAGCGTACGGGTGCTTTTTAATCAGAGCGCTCACATGACAGGAGATATTGTACATGCCAACGAGGCAGGCAAGCGTAGTCAGCACCGCACCGACGATCCGCACGATCTCGCCGTGCATCCCTTCATGTATGAAGAATACGTTAAAAAGCGCCACCACAATAAAATAGGCCCAGAGCGCCGCTTCCGTTTTTTTCCTGACCAGCCCGTAGACGCGATGGAGAAAAATTGGATGCACCGCCGTGAGCGCGACCCAGGAGGTGACCAGGACCTGCTGTCGTCTGAGCTGCGAGCCGTACAGGTCCCAGTAGCTGCAGAGCTCGAGTACGATGAAAAACCCGCATAGCAACTGCAGGCAATAATAAAGATATTCCTGCTCCGCCGGCCTCTTGATGGAAAAAAAAAGGTATATGATAAAAAGGATCACCCCCAGCGCCATTATCATGTACACGAACTCAACCACGAGAAACCGTGAGGCCATTGCGCTCTCGCTCCATTCATCAATGCCTGTTATCGCAAGGTTTCCCATAACATCACCGAAAAGAAAATAGGATATCCGCACGGCAATGACATTATCCCGGCCGTGACGGACAAACTCATTGCTGATCCTGTAATGTCGCGGATGGTTCCACATAGAATGGGCGTGAGGCGAGAACCGCCCCATGCCGCCGATCTTTATGCCGTTGAAGTAGGTATCATCCGCATTGGCGATCCTGCCCAGTATCAGTCCCAGGTCATCGCCGCGCACCTCATTTCCCATGCGAACCTTTTTCCGTATCCAGAGGACGCCATGTATCGAATCGGTTTTTTTATACACATAGTGCATGAGGTTCGACGGAAGGCTTACATCATCCCATTCGGAATCGTCGAAAACGGGATCGGCATATCGCGGATCGTCGTTCAGGGAGATCTTCCATGTCCCCTCCAGGGACACACGCGAACCGTTCCAGACGTCCTCCCTGCCAGGCAGCCCCCTGAAGGCCATGGAGATGACAAAGATACAACATCCTATTACCACATATAACAGGGTACGTAATATCATGTTTCCCCCCCCGAAAAAGTGAATGACGGGCCGTTTCATGTTGTCTGACCGTTATATTCAACAAGCATTTCTATGCCCTTCTCAAAGTTTATTTCAGGCACATAACCGAAATCCTTTCGAGCGGCGCTGATGTCAAACCAGTGGGACGTCGACAGCTCACGCGCCAGGAACCTTGTTACCAGCGGCTCGCCGTCAATGCGCAACAGACGGTACAACGACTCCAGGACCCAGCCGCCAGCATAGGCAACACGCGCCGGAATTTTACGCCTGACAGGAGGTAGTCCGTACGCCTGCATGACCCGGTCAATCACCTCGCTAATGGGCCGCGGGTCGCCATTCGAAATAAAATATGCCTTACCCGCGATCGGAGAACCGGGATTGAGCCGGTCTGCCGCCTTCAGGTGTGCCTGTGCCGCGTTGTCCACATAGACGATATCTATCAGGTTGTCGCCCCGACCGATAATCCGCAGCCTACCCGCGCGCGCCTTTTCCACGAGGCGCGGGACAAGGTTATTGTCTCCGGGCCCCCATATCAGGTGCGGCCGAAGCGCCACCGTGGCCATTTCGTGGTTATTCGCCTCAAGCACCATCCGCTCCGCAATGGCCTTTGTCTGCGGGTAGTGCGCTTCAAAGTGGCAGGCATAGGGAACGCTCTCATTCACGCCCTCCATATCTTCACCGTTAAAAACAACGCTGGGCGATGAAGTATAAACGAGCCGTCTGACGCCCTCCATCATGCATGCGGTGATAACATTCTGTGTTCCGACCACATTGGCTCGATAATAGTCATCATAGTCGCCCCACGGCCCGGCCTTTGCGCCAACATGGAATACGGTATCGCATCCCGCGACAGCGCGACTCACATCGTCCAGATCGGACAGGTCCCCCTGGACGTGGCGAACCCCCATCTTTTCCAGATCGGGATAGCTGCCGCGTGAAAAACTCGTCACAGTATCCCCCCGGTCGAGAAGATGCCGCACAATGGCGCCGCCCAGAAACCCACCTCCGCCGGTAACAAGCGCTTTCATGACAGCCTCCCTTCGGCCCAGGCAGCCAGTTTCTCACGTAAGATTTTCGCATTGTGCCTTATATCCACGGGAAAACCGGGATGATAGAGCACGTGCATGATCGACTTCGTATGATCGAATTGACGCGCCATTTCCAATAGCTCACTCGTTATACGCTTGCGATCGCGGCGTCCTGATGAGACCTTCTTCTCCAGCTCGATACAGATGACCGGGACCGTGGCGCCCCTGCCTTTGATCCTGACGCCGACAAGCGCGCTGCGATTTACCGCAGGGTGATTGTTAAAGATCGCCTCGCAGGGAAGTGAAAAAAGAGTCCTGCCTGTGGCTTCAACGCGATGGCTCTTGCGTCCGCACATCCAGAGCCGGCCCTGCTCGTCCAGGTACCCGACATCTCCCATGCGGTGCCATATGCCTTTATCCTTCGGATCGTGAATCTTCGCAAGTGCTGTCTGCACCGGCCGGTGGTAGTATTCTTTTGTCACCACCGGCCCCTTCACGGCAATTTCGCCAATAATGCCGATCGGCTGCCTGAGTGAGTCCGACCATTCGGCGATCGGCTCTTCGGTAATGGGAATGATTGCGACCGACATATCCCTGACGGGATGGCCGACACACACGCCCCCGCCGCTCTCGGTCCTGCTCTTCGTTTCCCCGAGAAGAGTGTCGCTTCCGATCAGGGTCACCGGCAGGGCCTCCGTGGCCCCGTACGGCGTGAAAATCTGGACCCCGGGCGTCAGCGCCCGCGACAGCCGTTCGATTGAAGACATGCGCGCCGGCGCACCTGCTGAAAAGACCCGTCGCAGGGTGGGCAGCTTGAGTCGTTTCTCCTCGCAATAGCGTCCGATCTTATCAACCAGTGCGGGCGAGCAAAACATGTTGGTGCACCTGAAATCATTAATGGCCGTAATGAGCTTCTTCGGATCAGCATCGGCCGGTCGTGTTGCGTCCATGTCCGGTATGACTGCGGGCAATCCGCACGCGGGAGCGAACAGGGCGAATGGCGGAAATGTGGAAAGGTCTACATCATCGTCCTTCATGTTGATCATCTCTTTCAGGATTCCCAGCTGGGCGGTAAAAATTCCGCTGGTATAGACGACCCCCTTGGGGATGCCCGTATTGCCGCTGGTGAAGGCAAGCATGACCATGTCTTCGGGCCGCGGTTTTTCCGTCATGATATAGGATTCCGCCGATCCCAGTTTCTTTATGCGCGAGAGGGTATATCCGCCCCAGAGGAACCGCCTGCCGGCGGTGACATTGATTCTGATGGTGCGGCGGCCCCAGCCCAGCAGCACACGCGCGAAGTGCGCTTTAGGTATGCCGATAAACGCCTCCGGCTCCGCCTCTTCAAAGCATTTTTTCAGGTTGCGGACCCCCATGCCAGGATCAACCAGGACCGGGATGGCTCCGATTTTGAGAATGGCCGCAAGCACGGTGAAAAAATCAACCCCGGGCGTGACCATGAGGACCGTATGCATGCCCCTGCGTATCCCCACTTTTTCAAGTCCGTGCGCAACGCGGTTGCTTTCACTGTCCATCTCCGCGTAGGTCATGGTCTCATATTTTCCCTTGCCGTCAGTTCCAATTCCGCGCATGTGCGCCACCACCAGCCCATCCGGCTTCTGCGCCACAATTCGCAGCAGATGTGCAGCCAGATCGTCAAAATTCTCTTCATTCTGTTTCTGCCCGTCATTTTGTCCGGGAGCTGGCGAGCCAAACGGAATCTTCGTATCAATGAATCCCTTAATAATGGGAACGATCTCCTCGCCGGCGTCCTCGAGTATGTAATGCCCTGCGTCCTCGAAGCGATGCACGCGGGCGTTGGGGAAATGCCGGACCCATTCGTCGAGTATCTTGTGGCAGAAGATGAAGTCCTTCATGCCCCAGCAGAGGAGCACGGGTTTGTCCCGTAGGAGCTTGAGCCGCGATTCCATGAGGAGACCCATGTCATATCCCGGATCTCCCGGCCGGACCGGAATGTCCTGGATGAATCGGTGCACGGCGATGCGGTCCTTCCAGGACCCGTAGGGATAGAGCAGCCCACGCGCCACGTCTTTCGCCATCCTGTTCCGCTTCATGCCGATGACAGTGGCGCCCCGCGCGAACACGTTAAGCCCGCGGATGAACAGGTCGCTTCCCAGGGGGATGCGTGCGGAGAACAGGGCAAAGGGGAGACGCTTGTTCACCGGCCATATGAACCCCGCCGTGTTCATCATCACCATCCCGGCAATCCGGTCCGGGTTAAGCGCCGCATAGGCGGTGCCGATGATCCCTCCCCAGTCATGCCCCACGAGGACAAAGCGTTTCAAGCCGAGATGGTCAATGAGTGCGGCCAGGTCTTCCATGCGCCTGGTGGAAGTATAGTTGTACCGTTCGTCACCCGGCTTCTCGCTCATACCCATCCCGATATGGTCTGGAACGATTACGCGGTACCTGTTTTTCAGGGCCGCGATCAGATTCCGATAATAAAATGACCAGGTGGGATTTCCGTGCACCATCACGACGGGAAAACCGTCGCCTTCATCGAGATAATGATACTTCAGGCCATTGCAATCGAAATAATTGCTCCTGAACGGATACAACCCTGCAGGGAACCCCTCCTTGCCGCTCTGTTTTTGCTGTGTGATTGTCGATGTATTCATGTTCCCCTCCTGAATATCTGCTGAATTGGTTGAACCCGTTATATGACGTAGGCAGCGCACGCTGATGTAAGGCCGGATCCCGCCGCCACGAAAAGAACCTGGTCTCGCTCCTGCACCAGTCCGCCGGACGCGATTGTGTGAAACCCGAGACTCAGCGACGAAGTATGGGTGTCGCCGAATTCATCATGAAGATCTATGGCTCGGCCCGAGCCGTTCAGGCCCGCGGCTCTGTAAATTTTTTCTGCGAGCCCCTTCCCCTGCTGGGTTGTCACCAGAAATTTCACTCCTGAAGGATCAATTCTTTTAGAATAAATGTATTCCCGGACCGTATCCGCTGCCATATCTCCCAACCGTTCAAGGTAGTCCTCATCCGTTACGAATGTAAGTGATGACCTTCCGGCCGTGCCATACTTAATCGTATCGGCATAGGCCGAGAATCCTCCCGATCCGTTGGCCGCGGTGCGATAGATGATATCCCGAAATCCCCTGTCGCCGTTTGGATCGTACGAAAGGAGAACCGCCGCGCCGATATGCTTGAACGGAAAGGTTTCGTTTACGCTCTTCGAAGGGTGCACATCGCTTGACAGTATGAGGACGTTTGCTGCCATGCCGCACCTGAGTGACGCATCGGCAACCTGCACCGCGTTGAGGAACCCGCACGCACCGTTGAGCAGATCAAAGGAAAAGGTGCGCACATTCAAATCTCCGCCGCAGGGATCGTTGTTGAGACCCAGCCTTTTCTGTACGAGCGGCGCGATCGCCGGCTCCATGATGTTATCGTCGCGGTACACGCCGATGTTTATCAGCAGATCTACCGTCCGCGGGTCAATACCCGCATTTTTAATGCAGCGCTCACCCGCCGCAACGGAGAGCTCTATCGAGCTGTCTGTCATATCCGTGCAAACCGCAGAACCAGTAATTATAGTAC
Organism: Spirochaetota bacterium; assembly: GCA_016928865.1. Lineage (GTDB taxonomy): Bacteria > Spirochaetota > UBA4802 > UBA4802 > UBA5550 > RBG-16-49-21. The sequence goes on along the minus strand of JAFGJX010000097.1, from coordinate 3,272 downwards.
CCATATGCCTATTACCTCATTGTATTAATTTCTCGTGAATCCCTATCTCCCCGATGCGAGCAAGAACAAACCCGACCACAATGCCCGACGCCAGGGCAATAAAGAGCACATTGGATCCTTTTTTTATTTTTCCCTGTTTTATGTAATCGTGAAGCACTACGAAATGAGACGTGGAAGAGGTATTGCCGAACTTGTCCAGGCTGATGCATATCTCGGGCGAGACTTCGAAATGATGGCTGCACAGATCCATGGCCGTATGGATGGCCCTGCTTGACGTCTGGTGCGGAATTATGAAATCAATATCACGCGGCGAGATTCCGTGCTTTTTCATCATATGCACCATGATGTCTGGCAGGCGCTTGATTGTCTCTTTGTGAATCGCCATGGCGTCGGTATACATTGCCACCCCTGAATTTTCGGTGCTCGGCATGCCGAAGCAGAGCTCAGCGAATTCCGACATGGTCATAAAATCGATCATGTCTATCCCCTCGGCATCATCCATGGTCCCATCAAGAATATAGGCGGCGCCCGAATCACCCACGGTGAGGGACGCGAATTGCTTATCAACGGGTTCGCGTATCTCCTTGAGAGCCGTTTCAGAAATGGGCGTTATGCACTCTCCGCTGACCACCATTCCGGTTTTCACCTGCCCGGACTTGATCATGTTGTTGAGGATGAAGAGTCCGGTAAGCATGCCGGCGCAGGCGTTGGTTATGTCAAAGTTCAGCGCGTCCGGCCTGAGGCCCAGCTCGCCCTTCAGGCCCTTACTCAGGGCCGGCTCCAGGTAAAATGACATGCCGTCTTTGAACCTCGTGATGGAAGAACATATAATGATGTCCAGGTCCTCCGCACTGTACCGGGAAGAGGTCAGACATTTCCGCGCAGCCGTCAGGGCCAGTGAATACGAATCCTCGCTTTCATCCCGCCAGCGCCGGTACCGGATGCCGGTAAGCTCTTCCAGATTGAACACCGGCTTTGTCGCCATACGCGCCACCAGATCCTGTGTCGAGACCGTCTGATCCGGAAGATAGACCCCAAGGCTCTCAAATCTTGTCTGCATGATATTATACCTCGCTCTATTGGGTATTTGACATTTATATTTTTATTGCCGCCACATGCCGGTCATCTTAAAAACCAACTGGCCATTTTCCATAATCTAGCATCTCCTGCAGCGATTGTCCGGCCAAGTTATGATTAATCGGCAGTTGTCTGAGACCAAAAAATGATTAATCGGAAAATGTCCATATGGTCATATCCCGGCGGGTCAGTATATTAACAGTTCAGTAATACGGGGAAGCACCGGGAGGTATCCAAATAAATGTATCATGCGCCGGACAAGAAACATGCGGCCTGCGAAACTCGAGCAGGCCATTAAAATCGCTGACAGTCCTCGGAGACACCCGGTTCTTTTTTCCGAGGCATCATTGGCCTATTGAGGATACATTTTAATGAGGAATGCTTGATTAACAGGGAATAGAGGAGCGAAGTGCCGGCTATCAGCTTTCTTCCACGACAGCCCTGTTTGCTGAAAAGGCAACAGGAATCGCGTTCCGGTGGGTATTCTCTTTTCTATATTCTTCAGGCGTCATCTTTTTGATTTTCCTGAAGACTCGATTGAACGTCCTCAGGCTGTCAAAACCGACATCAAACGCAATGGTAATAATGTTCGTATCTGATTCCACGAGCTTGCGGACAGCCGCCTCGATACGCAGAATATTGATGTAATCCCCGATGCGCATATTGGTATAGATTTTGAAGAACCGGCCCAGGGTGTCGGGATGGATATCAACCATCGCGGCAAGACCTTCACGGGATATGTCCTCGGTATAATTTTCCCGTATGTAATTGAGCACCTGCTCGATTCTGTCGTCAGCACGGTCATTGATCGCCGCCGGGGCCGCGCGTCGCCGGGAATCGTGCGTTACATGCAGGCGCTGGTACAGAAGCTCGTTCTGAAACACAACGCTCTCGACACTGGATGCCAGGTGTTTCATCTCTCCCATGACACGGTAGAAGCGCGAAACCAGCACGATGGCGATCGCAAAAACGAGCAGCGCAACCGTATAGTGAAAGACCATCCACTGCGGAAAATAGGGGGGATACTCAAGCCCGGCAAAGCGTATGACATACATGATTCCGTCATGCAGGGCGCCCATCATCCCGATGATATCAAAAAAAGTAAAAAACCGGATGTAGCTTTTTCTTTTAATAATCATGGCGGTATTGATGACAAGATTGCAAACGCCAAGGGCCATTGATACGCCGATAAAACCCAGTCCGATTGACCTGAGATTGTCTTCATTTACAACAAAGAGCCCGATAACGACACAGAGAATAAAATAGAGAAAAAACAGCCGTTTCAGTTTTTCACGTTTGAGTTCGTAAAACCGCTGGAGAAAATTGTGATGCAAAACGATCATCCCCGCCCACGCAAGCCCCAGAACCTTGAACCTGACGAGCAGACTGCCGTACATGTTCCAATAATTGCACCCGTCCATGATAATTAGAAATACACAGCAGAGCTGGAAGCAGAAAGACAGGTATTCTCGTGAGTCATGACGTTTGATCATAAAATAGACAAATGTCAGGAATATGGGCACACCCATTGCAATGAACAGGTATGAGAGTATTATAATGAAAAAATTCGCAAGGATCCTGTTCTGCTTCCACTCATCCATGTTGGCCATGCCGATCCTGCCCAGGACCTCTCCGTAGATATTATACGACAGGCGCACTGCGATAACATTGGCCGCTCCGAAACGAATGAGGGACCGGGGCGCCTGATAATGCCGCGGATGGTTCCACATGGAATGCTCTTCAGGAGGAAAATCTCCCATGCCGCCGATTTTCTCGCCGTTAAAGAAGACTTCATCCGCATGGGCTATTCTTCCCATGATAAGACCGATATCCTCACGGGGAAGAGTCTTATCAATTATTACGGTTTTCCTCAACCATACGATGCCGGAGTCTCCTCCTCCCATTTTTTTCACTGCCGGAATCAAATTGCCGGGTAAAGTAACCGTGTCCCATGCTGAATCATTATATTCAGCATATGCATACGCATGATTATCGTCATGAAGTATCTTCCATTGTCCTGACAGGGAAACAAAAGCATCAAGGGAGGCAACGCGTACGGGGGTATAATCAATAGATTCAGCTCGAGTTGAAGCCACAGCGATACAGCACACAATCAGGAAACCAATTATTGCGGCTGTTTTGAAATGAAGACTTCTTTTTTTAGCGAAGAGTCTGCTGCTCTTCATTTTCAATGT
>JAFGJX010000096.1 GCA_016928865.1 Spirochaetota bacterium | reverse complement strand
TCTTCACTGTAATGTCTTCTTGATATCATGTTCACTTTATCCTATAACTGGTTATTTTTGTCACTCCAGTTTTAGGGGGTCAGTCCATATCCCTATATTGGTTCCTTATTATATTCTTTTAAGTATATCAATCGGATTTATTAAAAACAAATATGCATCAACAATTTTAATCATAATGCTTATTTCTATCATCTCAATCGGGTCTTATAATAAATTAAATTGGGAAAAGAAGGAACCTTGGGCCGAAATTACCAATACTTTGATCGAAAATAGTAATGTAAATACTGCAATCCTTCTCTTGCCAAACTCAATACGAATACCAATCGAAATTTATGATAATGAACATTTCCTGTCAGATATAGTTAAAAGCCTACCTACAGAATATCCAGCCATTGGCGTATCAAAATTTTATCCTGGTGGCACCCCATCTGTTCCCGGCATTACATATGACAATATAAGTCATATATATCAGCTTATAAAAGACAAAAACAAAGTTCTACTCTTAACCAGAGCAGAAAGTCTATACGACCCTTATAACATCACTCGACAGACGATTAAAGAAAAGTATTTTTTGACAAAAGAATTGAAATGGGATGGGATTACTCTTGCTATATATGATAAATTATGAATAGATAGGTTCTTATGAGCCCGATTATTGACACTATCCATCCTGGATCGTTTTATGAGGGTGGTCGCGGTTGCCATCCTCCCCCTTACAAAAGTCACTTGCTGTAGATCACTATCGTGCCGTCGCGCTCGACGCGCCGGTAAAGCTTTTTGACCGCTCCTTCCGAGTAGTTCTTCTTTTCACCGGTGTAGAGCTGCATGATGAGGTTCACGTAGTCGATGGTGGCCTGTATGGGCGGGAGGGCCATCCTCTTCTTGACGCGGCCGATACCGGCATGGTACGCGGCCAGCGAAAGGGGAACATCGTTTTTGAAATAGGAGAGCAGGGACTTGAGGTGCCGGATGCCGGTGTCCACGTTCGCTTCCGGATCGAAGGGGTCGCGCAGCGAGTAGTAGTCCGCGGTCTCCTTCATGAGCTGCATGAGCCCCATGGCGCCTGCCGGGGAGACCGCCTCTGAATTGAAGTCCGATTCGACACGGATGACGCACTTGACGAGGCGCGGGTCAACGCCGTGCTTTTCGGACAGACGCTCTATCATCCCGTCGTATTTGCTGGAGAGGCCCCGGTCGGCCCGGGAGGGCGGCGTTCGCGTGTGGTCTTTTTTGTTGTAATATTCTATTGAGCCGTCCGGATTGGTGCGCTGGTAGATTCTGGCGTGCATCGACATGCATGATAACAATATCATTATGGCGATGGTGAATGTTTGTATGGCTGTCGCTCGCATGTTCAAGGTATGCAAAGAGGAACAGGGTTTTTACAGGCCATGGGTCTGGGCAACGATAGAGTCGCCGGCTGTAATATTAATGCTTTTTGTTTTTGTCTCGTTTTCCAGGGTTATATTTTCGTTAAAGACGACCCTGAGCAGCTTTATTTTAATATTGGAAGCATCGTATTCCACTTCGTCGCCGCTGTCAGGAGGAGGGGGGGTTGGATCGTACTTATAATAGGGGAGGGTGTCCTCGGTGCTGACATCAGGCGTGAGCGTCACGGCGGACGAACTGGCTTTATACAAAACGCCGTTTAGAACCAGGGATATCTGCCATTCAAGGCCCGGCGCACGGACCAATCTAAGAGTGTATTTGTTGGGTGCCGTGCGGTGTGAAACGACGATTCCTTCGGTTGGCACATAGGTGCTCGTCAGGTCGCCGACGTACCAGATGCAGTGTATCGCCAGGCAGCCGTTGTTGCTTGCAGTGGGGTTTTCCGGATCATACTCGACTGTGGGAGAGCAGCTGGAACCGCCGGGTGCAGGAATAGCGGCAAAAGAATATGATTTTTCATGCGCCACGCCCTTCGGGCGGAACTCGCCCGGGCTGATGTACCCGAAATAAAAATTGTTGTCGTCGCTCTCGCTGCAGCCCGCAGCCAGGAACGAAAACAGGAGAAGGCACATGACCGTTAGCTTTGTAAACTTCATTTATCCCCGCATCGGCGATATTCTGCGTGATTGTTACGTACTATGACGAAACAACCCGCCAATTGTTTCAAAAAAATATATTTCGGCGCCTATTATTTTGCTTTTTCCTTTTCAGCGGTTTCTTCTTTCTTTTCGGCTTCCTCGCCCGCCTTTCCGGACTCGCTCATGTACTTCTTGAAACCTTCCCTGTTTACCTTGATCTCTCCCAGGATCTCGAGGATAAACTCGTTTGACTTCATTTCAAGCTTTTCCATGAACACCTGCTGCTTGATCCAGTTGACCGCCTCGTCGTTCATGGGAACGCCCCTGAGCTTGTCCTTGTTCCTGGCGTAGAACTGGTTCACGTCCTCGTCCGTCACCTTGATCTCGTCCTTGAGCTTCTGGCTCAGGTAGTATGACGATACAAACTGCAGCTTGGCGAGCTCCGCCACCGTATTGAGCTCGTCCTGGTTGATGGAGTCGTCATGCGTGGCCTTGAGGTACAGGAGCTTCCTGCTCACGAAAAAATCCATGAACTTGTTCTTGTTGAGAAGATTGAGGCTCGGATGGTTCTCGATCTCGGGGTTCGTCGCCATCTTGTCGACATCCGCTTTATCCATGTTGAGCATCATTTTGGCGAAGAGATAGTAATAGTTATTGAATTCGTTGATGCTTATTTTCTCGTTATCGATTTTTACCGCGACCTCGTCTCCCTCTTTTTTGCATGACGTGAGGAGCGCGGCGGCTATTGCGATGATGGTCATGAGCGTCACTATGCTTTTTTTCATTGCAGTGGTCCTTGTGTGTGAAAATTTTAGGGAACGCGGCGTCCGGTGGCGATAAGAACCTGTCACACTAATTGTTGCAACAATTTTTTCAGGCCCGGCACCTTTTTTTCCGCATCCATCGATTCCGGCACGTATATGAGCGTTTCGTGGTCGCCCGGGTCTATGCTGAGCCGTCGGTCCGCGGCCATCAGGCTGACGAGCCTGTTCACGTCCACTTTCGACGAGCCGGATATCCTGATCCGTATCGACCGGGAATCTTCCAGTATCTCGTCGATCGCGAGGATCGACGCCATCGCCCGTATCTGCTCGATTTCTATCAGCACCCTGACCTCGTCCGGGCAGGGGCCGAACCGGTCGGTCATCTCCTTCTCGACACGCTCCACCTCCTCGATGGACTCGCACGACTCGAAACGCTTGTAGAACTCGATCTTCTGCTTCTCGTCGCCGATGTAGGCGTCGGGTATGTAAAAATCGGTTTTCAAAAAGAGCGGCGTGCGGAACATGGACGCGACCGGCTCGCCCTTCAGATGGCGAATCGACTCGTCGAGCATCTGCAGATACAGCTCAAACCCGACTTCGAAGATGTTGCCCGACTGCTCCAGGCCCAGGATGTTTCCGGCGCCCCGTATCTCCAGGTCCTTCATCGCGATCTTGAAACCGCTTCCCAGCTCGGAATACTCGGCAATGACGCGAAGGCGCTTCATCGCCTCTTCGGTGAGGGCGCGGTGCTTGGGGTAGAAGAGATAGGCGTACGCCTTCCGCATAGACCTGCCCACGCGGCCCTTGAGCTGGTAGAGCTGCGACAGGCCGAAGGAGTCGGCGCGGTTGATGATGATGGTGTTCACGTTCGGCATGTCGAGGCCAGACTCGATGATGGAGGTGCTGACCAGGACATCGAACTTCCGGTCGAGGAAGTCGATCATGACGTCCTCGAGCTCGTGCTCGTTCATCTGGCCGTGGGCGACCGCGCAGGTGGCCTCGGGCACCAGCTCGTTCAGCATGGCGGCGTGCTCCTCGATCGTCTGCACGCGGTTGTGCACGTAGAAGACCTGTCCGCCCCGCTCGATTTCGTTCAGGATCGCCATCCTGAGGATGTCCGGGTTTTCCTCCAGGACGTAGGTCTCGATCGACTGGCGGTTCTCCGGCGGGGTGAGGATGGTCGTCAGGTCCCGGATGCCCGCCATGGCCATGTGGAGGGTGCGGGGGATCGGCGTTGCCGACAGGGTCATGACGTCGACCAGGGTGCGGAATTTTTTGAGCTGTTCCTTGTGCCGCACGCCGAACCGCTGCTCCTCGTCGATGACCAGGAGCCCCAGGTTCTTGATGACCACGTCCTTCGCCACCAGGGCGTGCGTGCCGATGATGATGTCGATCTGCCCCTCCCTGAGGCGCGCCCTGATCTTCGCGATCTCCGTCTGCGTGCGGAAGCGCGACACCATCTCGATCTCGATCGGGTAGCCAGCGAACCGGGCGGTGAAGGTGGTGAAGTGCTGCATCGCGAGCACGGTTGTGGGAACCAGGAGCGCGACCTGCCTGCCCGCCATGACCGCCTTGAAGGCGGCACGTATAGCCACCTCGGTCTTGCCGAAGCCGACGTCGCCGCAGATGAGCCGGTCCATGGGGCGCGGGCTCTCCATGTCGTCCTTCACGTCTTCGATCGCGGTGATCTGGTCCGGCGTCTCCTCGAACTCGAACAGGGCCTCGAACTCTTCCTGCCACAGGGTGTCCGGCGGGTACTGGAAACCCTTCATGGCCCGCCGCGCCGAGTAGATCTTGATCAGCTCGGCCGCGACCTCCTCGACCGATTTCTGCACCTTCTCCTTTATCCTGTTCCACGCGGATTTTTTCCCCAGGTTGTCGATGCGCGGCGTCCGCCCCTCGATGCCGATGTATTTCTGCACCATGGTGATCTGATCGAGCGAGACGTAGAGCCGGTCTCCCCCGGCGTACTCGATCAGGAGGAAGTCGCGCTCCACCCCGCCCGCGGCCATCCGCTCGATCTTCCTGAACACGCCGATCCCGTGGTTGATGTGCACCACGTGGTCGCCCGGCTTCAGGTCGAGGAAGGAATCGATGGGGCGGGACGACTTCCTCTTGAACTCCCGCTTCTTTCGGTAGCTCTTGCCGAATATTTCGTGGTCTGTTATGACGAGGAGCTTTGCCGAAGCGACCTCGACCCCCTCCTTAAGGGGAGAGAGCAGGATGTTAACCGGAGCATCGGTGAACTCCTCGAAGCGCCCGTCCGGGGAAAATTCCGACAGGAGGTCGAAGAGCCGGCGCGCCTGGCCCTCGAACCCGGTGATGACGACCACCTTCCAGCCCTCTTCGATCCGCTTCGCGATCTCCTCGCGTACCTGCTTGATGCGGCCGTGGAAGTTGGGGATGCTCCGCATCTGCCATTTCAGCGATTGCTGCGACGCGGTGAAGGTCTGGAGGCAGAGCGCGCGACGGCGCGCCGCGTCGAGCGCGGCGGGGTCGATGAGCTCCTCGGGCGGCAGGCAGAGGTTGACGGCCCGCTTTTTTCGGTACAGTTCGTGAAAGGTTTTCTCGATCTGGTTTCTTCTTGCGGCGAGCTCAGCCGGCTCCAGGAATATGATTCTCGCGCCGTCGTCCAGGCAGGAGAAAAGCGTGTCGCCTTGCATGATCAGGGGGAAGAGGTCTTCTATGCCGCTAATGTCCGTCAGCGATCCTCCATCGAGCTGTTCGAGAATGGATTCCGGCAGCTCCAGGCCTCTGCCGCGCGCCTCGCTGAATATCGAAAGCAGCTTTTCCCGTTCCGTCCCGAACAGCACCAGCTCCCTGCGCGGATATATGGTTACTGAGGGGAGGGTGCGGCTCGAGACCTGGCTTTCGAGGTCGAACTCGCGGATCGAATCGAGCGCGTCGCCGAAGAAGTCGAGGCGCAGGGGCGCGTCGTGCGAGGGCGGAAAGATGTCGATGATGCCCCCCTTGACCGCGAAGTGGCCGAACGACTCCACCCGGTGTTCCCGCGAGTAACCGTACGAGACGAGCATCTCGATGATATCATCGAAGGGATAGTCGATTCCCGTTTCCAGGAGCACGCCCTTCTTCTCGAAAAATTCCCGCCGGGGCATCTTTCGTATAATGGCTTCCACGGTGGTGACCACCAGCGCCGGCCCGCCCCGGATGATGCGGTAGAGCGCGGTAATCCGATCGCGCTCGGTCGTTTCAGGGGGCGAGACGAATTCGTAGGGAAGTGTCTCCCAGGGCGGGAACAGGTACAGGAGATTTTCCTCTACCATGGCGCTCAGGTCCAGGTAGGTCTCGTGCATCTTCTGGTAATTCTCCGCAACGATGACGGTCTGGCGGGGATCGTCGTTGAACACGGTCGCGGCGATCAGCGGAAAGGACGAAGGCGCTATCCCTTCAATGAGGGGCGCGGCGTCTCCGCTCCTTTCAGACAGCGCCATCCGGAGCGTATTGAATTCCTCCGTCTGTTGGAATATGTCGCATAAGGGCCTGAGTGTCATCGTCTTCATCCATAATGGACGCTATTCAATTAAGATTTTAAAGAAGGGTGTTTTATGCAAGGAATATTTTTGCTCTCCGACGCATATCATTCGGGTGCCCGGTCCTCTTTCCCCGCGAGCGGACCGCCCCATCCTCCTAACCTCCTCCCCCGCTCGCGGGATCATATCAATTTCCCCCTGTCCCCCATAGGGGGCACGAAGCAAGGGGTGTATTGTTGGAAACAAGGATATGATTTAAATGACAAGTTCATCGTGCAAAAACTAATGCTGTGACGATTTTTAATGATGCAGTGATCAGCAGGATAATGACAGGAAGTGATAAAATCATTAAAAAAAGTATGATCCTGCATGCCCCCTACGGGGGCCGGGGGTGTTAAACGGAGAAGGGAGTGAGTAAGCCTAGGAGTAATGCTCCATGTTATACGTGTATTCCTCGAGCACCTTCAGGTCGTCAAGCAGGTTCTCTATCTCGGTGATGGTGGTGGTGATGGAAACCATGCCGTCCCTGAAGGACTGGCGCTCGTGCGAAGATATCCACTTGGCGTCATCCAGGTTTTTTTCCTCGAAGAAGTCCTTGAGGGCCTTTAGCATCCTGTCGATGTTCCGGTACAGCCGGGTGATGTTGTCGAGCATCTCCACCAGATATATGAAGCGCATCACCTTCCTGTTGCCGCTGGCGAGGGTATCGATGATGGCGCGGCCGCGATCGTCCATCTTTGCCTGGTAGTAGGTAAGGGAACGGGGGTAATTGATCAGCTCCTTCTGGTAATTCATCAGGTTCTCGATGCCCTGCATGCCGTCGATGTCGATATTTCTGAAAATATCCTCGAGCTGGTTGCTCTCGGTTTTATTGTCCTTCGTGATGACGTTGGAGTTGCGTATGTTCATCATGATGCCCTTGAGCCGATCGCGGTGGGTTTTGGCCATCTCTATCGCGCTCTCGACAAATGCCTCGGGGTTGTACTCGGCGCCGGTGTCCTCCGCGGTGCCCTCTTCAGCCGGAAACTGAAGGTCCTCGCCCGGCGCGGGCAGATCACCTGTGTCCCTCTTCTTCTGGATGATTTTATGCTGGAAGCTGGCCGCGTTTTTCTCGTGCGTCCGCACGATTTTGATGACCTCGATCTTGCGCGCGCCCTTGTTGTACTTGAGGCCGAACATGGTGCCGTGGGTGTCCACGTAGCGGTTGTTGAGGTCGTAGACTGATATTTTCGAGGTGTCTATGTCGGAGATGTCATTGATCCGGATGATTACGTTTTTCATGATCGCTACAGTTCATCTTGGGAGATTTCGATCGGCTCCTTGAATTCAATGGCGATATACGAATCACCGAATGAGGCGAATCTGGCCATCTTCTGCGCCGCTTCTGTCGGGTTGTTTTTAAGAAAGCCGGTCCGCACGATGCGTCCGTGCACGGCGTGCCTGTTTTTCTTAGTTTTAAACTCGACCATGGTCGGGAACCCGACCGCCACCCTGGAAGAAGTCACCAGGAGCACGCCGCCATTGCTGATGTCGCAGATGATCCCTTTCCCTTTGCTGGGAACTGTTATTTCATAGTCGATCTGTTCCGGGTTTCCTTCATAGAAGTTGAACTTTGTCTTTATTTTGCAAGCGAACCGCGTGAACCTGCGCTTTTCAACCATAGATATCTCCCTTCAAGCGTATATGTCCTGATCGATGCCGACATCTCTATATTAAATTAAAATGATATCCGGATTATTGTCAAGTCATGTTTGCGGGGAATTTTATCAAATTTTGAATGCCTGAGGGACAGCCGGGTGATGGTTTGCTCTGTCTCGCCCGCAGCGATATGTAAAGCCTGTCTCAATTAAGTGTATCACGCTCAGGAAAAAATTGCCGAGGGGCCGAAGCCTGTCTGAGTTTCAGTGTTTTTAACCGAGTTCCGCAGGCAACGAGGCTTTTCCCGCGCTTCATCGGCCATTACTTGAGTCAGAGAGGCTCTTATGGCCGGATGGGGGCGGCGTGTAGCCTAAAATTAACATTTATGTAATATTCCGGACTGTTTTTTTATTTACATGACGTTTCAAATTATGTCATATTATCTGTTTTAGAGTACATCCAAAAACATGGGATGCACTCTAAGATTATCCCGAGAGGCCGGTAAAGCGTCGGAAAAAAGAGCGGAGCGACCGGGGATTCAATGCTTTTATCCGAGTTCCGCAGACCGAGAAGCTTTTTTCGATGCGTGATGAACCAATTGGGGTAGACTCTTAGTGTCTCGCGCTGAAGAGGCGCGCATGCGGGACGCAAATTTGACGGCAGTGGCGGCTGGCTTATGAACATCAATACCAAATTTATATTCGTTACAGGCGGGGTCTGCTCGTCGCTCGGAAAGGGAATATCGATCGCGTCGCTCGGGCTTCTCCTCGAGGGACACGGCTACAGGGTCTCCATCATCAAGATGGATCCCTACATCAATATCGATCCCGGCACCATGAGTCCGTTCCAGCACGGCGAAGTGTACGTCACCGAGGACGGGGCCGAGACGGACCTGGACCTGGGCTACTACGAGCGCTTCACCAGCGGCGTGTATACCAGGAAGAATTCCGTGACGACAGGGCAGATATACAACACGGTAATACAGCGGGAACGGCGGGGCGATTACCTGGGGCGCACGGTCCAGGTAATCCCGCACATCACCGACGAGATAAAGAGCAGGATCTACAACGTTGCCGCCAGCTACGACCTCGACTTTGTCATGGTGGAGATCGGCGGAACCGTCGGCGATATAGAGTCGATACCCTTCCTCGAGGCGATACGACAGGTCAGGCAGGAGCTGGGCTCGAACCGCGTCCTGAACGTGCACCTCACCCTGGTGCCGACCATCACGGCCGCGGGCGAGCAGAAGACGAAGCCGACGCAGCACTCGGTCAAGGAGCTGATGGAGCTCGGGATCATCCCCGACATACTTCTCTGCCGCACGTCCCAGCCGCTCGCTCCTGAATTAAAAAGCAAGATAGCGCTCTTCTGCAACGTGTCGGAGCGGAACGTGATATCCGCGGTGGACGTGGCCGGCTCGATCTATGAAGTTCCTTACATGTTCCATCAAAATGAATATGACACGATAGTGCTCGAGAATTTCAAGATGGACGTCAAGCCGCTCAAGATCCCGGCCTGGGACAAATTCCGCAATTCCCTCAGGAATCCGGAGCGGGAGGTCCGCATCGCGGTGGTGGGGAAGTACATCGCCCTGCAGGATTCGTACCGCTCGATCTACGAGGCGATCCTGCACGGCGCCGCGGCGAACCTGGCCCGGCTTGACATCCTCCGGGTCGATTCCGAGGACCTGGAGAAAAAGCCGGAGCTCGTCGACGAGCTGCTGGGCGGGGTCGACGGCGTGCTGGTGCCGGGAGGCTTCGGCGACCGCGGCATCGAGGGCAAGATCATGGCGATCTCCTACGCGCGCCGGAACAGGATCCCCTTCTTCGGGATCTGCCTGGGCCTGCAGTGCGCCGTGGTGGAGTTCGCGCGCAACCAGTGCGGCCTCGCAGGCGCGAACTCGAAGGAGTTCGCCGCGGACACGCCGCATCCGGTCATCTCGCTTCTCGAGGACCAGGAGCTGGTGCTGGGCAAGGGCGGCACCATGCGGCTCGGCGCCTACCAGTGCTCCCTGGTCGAGGGGAGCCGGATCAGGTCGATCTACGGGAAGGAGTCGGTAATGGAGCGGCACCGGCACCGATATGAATTCACCAACCGCTACCGCGACATCTTCGAAAAGAACGGCATGGTCTTTGGCGGGATACACACCCCGATCAACCTGGTGGAAACAATCGAGATTCCCGACCATCCCTGGTATATCGCCACCCAGTTCCATCCGGAATTCAAATCAAAGCCGATTCATCCTCATCCCCTGTTCAGGGATTTTATACGCGCCTCGATTGAAAAACGGGAGGGGAAGTAACCGCGGGATTGCATGCCCGGGATCGCGTAGTGTACGATTGACGCAATGGGGCGTTTTCGGGAAGGCGCGTTTCTTGAAATAAAAAACTGACAGGTCGGTTTTTTTATTTACAATATTAATAATCCATGCTAGCCTTGCCTCAGGATAGCATAATAAATAGAATGGCATTCTGTATCACACATCTTTTAAGGATCGTTTTTCCGCCCTCTTACTCTGCATTGGCCTCAACCTTATGGTGGTATGGTTAATTCGATGGGATGAAGGTAGTAAAAATTTTATACAATCGTTATAATTTGTTAAATTTTAATTTAAATATTGATTATTGAAGCCTGATCAGGATGTTTTTTTAAATATTTTTTCGCCTTCGCAGGCTGTTTTTATTATCATTATTGTTATAAAGAAAGATATTATTTTTTTTATTTGATTCTTGGAAATTAATGCGGGTATCATAATATTACAACCGTCTGGACGGTTGTAAATTTCATTTTTTTCACACAGTAGGAGGGGAGATGAAGATCGCCAGATTTTTCTCGATAATTCTTTCAGTTATGCTGCTCATTGGCTTATCGTCCTGCTCTTCGGAGAAAATACCGGAATTTCAAACCATGGACGAACCAGCAGATTTCAATCTCTTCAATATATTCAAAGACTACCCGAGCATCAAAGAGGGATGGGACAAGGTACAGCCCTATGTCTTTAACCAGGGACTCGCCGCTCTTATAGGTGATACGCCCACTGACCGTCTCAAGGACGTGCTGAATCTGCTTGATGACCTGGTCGAAAAGGAGCCGAATTACCCGCTGTTCGCCACCTTTGACATTCTGGGGCGCCTGATCGATACGATACAGGACCAGGACACCAAGGACGAGGAGAACGAGGGCGGTACGGAGACATCGACCTATTATGCCGATACACTCACCCTCCTGGACAAGCTTTCTGATTCGAACGCGCAGTTCAGCAGGAACCTGATGCCGGTGATCGCCAGGCTT
>JAFGJX010000095.1 GCA_016928865.1 Spirochaetota bacterium | reverse complement strand
GCGTATTTCGGCGCGGTGCCGTGCGTTGCCTCGAACACCGCCTCGCTGTCGCCGATGTTCGCCCCGGGCGCCATGCCGAGCCCTCCCACCTGCGCCGCCAGCGCGTCGGAAAGGTAATCGCCGTTCAGGTTGGGAGTGGCGATGACGTCATACTCGTCCGGGCGCAGGATGACCTGCTGAAACATGGCGTCCGCTATCCGGTCCTTGATCACGATCTTGCCCGCGGGCACTTTCCCGTCATGCGCTTTCCACAGGTCGTCCTCGGTGATCGTCCGTTCCCGAAACTCATCGCGCGCCACCTCGTATCCCCAGTCCCGGAAGGCGCCCTCCGTGAATTTCATGATATTGCCCTTGTGCACCAGGGTGACCGTCGCGCGGTTGTTCTCGATAGCGTACTCTATGGCGCGCCGCACCAGGTTCTTCGTATTGGCCACGCTGATCGGCTTGATGCCGATTCCGGCGTCAGACGGGATATCGGAACCCATCTCTTTCGTCAAAAAGCCGATTATCCTGCCCGCCTCCGGGCTACCCTGCTTCCATTCGATGCCGGCGTACACGTCCTCCATATTCTCCCTGAAGATGACCATGTTCACCTTCTCCGGCTGCTTGACCGGGCTCGGCACCCCTTTCAGATAGCGCACGGGCCTGACGCAGGCGTACAGCTTCAGCTTCTGGCGCAGGGTCACGTTAATGCTCCGTATGCCTCCGCCGACCGGCGTGGTGAGCGGCCCCTTGATGGCGACCTTGTATTTACGGATCGCGTCAAGGGTCGAGTCAGGAAGCCAGCTGCCGGTCTCGTTGAACGCCTTCTCCCCGGCAAGGACCTCCATCCAGTCGATCTTCCGTGTGCCGCTGTAGCTTTTTTCAACCGCGGCGTCGAGCGCTATCTTTGTCGCGCGCCAGATGTCCGGGCCCGTGCCGTCGCCTTCCATAAAAAGGATTACCGGATTATCCGGCACCGTAATTTTGCCTTTATCGTACTGTATCGCCTGTCCGCCCATCGTGGCCCCTCGTGTAGTGAATAATTATTGTCCGGTTCACCGTCGGATTCAACCGAAACCGACGGTCGCCGTTTGTCACGACGTCCCGGAAACCATCGCCCACTATTTAAAACAGTCAAAATTTTGTCAAATTACAATTTTCGCATATCCTGAAAGATGGATGCCGCAGCAGTGTCAAACCCGGATCCGGGACCGGTTCATTACTCGTATTTCGATTTTTCCAGGTTTTTAAGCCTGGTCTTCTCGATCGCGTTTTCGATCGACAGGAGATGCCGGTCGGCGCGAAAGATCAGCGCGAACCCGGCGAGAAAAAGCAGGTTGCGAACAAGGGTCCAGGGGCCCAGGGTTTCAGAAAAACCGAGACCCGTGACAGCCGGCTGGAAGCAGCCGCAGTCGATCTGCCGCCCGAGCGCAAGGTTGACTGATACCGCGACGATGAAGAGCACCATGAGCACGAATGCGCTGGCCGCAGAGGCCCTCACCCTGAACCCGGCCACAAGGGATATGCCGATGAGGCACTCGAGAGCGGGAATGATCGTCGCGGCGTAGGGGACGAGAATCGCCGGGAGAAGCTCATACCGCTCGACCGCCATGCCGAAGAGGGACGGGTCTGCGAGCTTTACCAGGCCGGCGAATAGCATCATCCCGCCGAGCATCAGCCGCACCGCGGTCGTGAACCAGTTACCGTACAGCATGCTGACCATCGCCCGTCGTATTCCGCTTTCACCGCCCATCTACTCACCCCGCTCCACGGGAAAACCCTTCGATTCCCACTCCGTGAATCCTTTTTCCATGATATAGAGCGCCCTTTCATACCCCCGCTCCCTGATCCGTACCGCCAGGTCGCGGGCCGCGCCGCAGGCGGCGCTTTCACAGTATATTACAACCTCAACCGGCCTGTCAAGAAAAGAGAGGTCCGGGGCCCCGTCCGTCGGCCTGTCAAGGTCGAGCAGAGGAACCGAAACGGCGCCCGGTATGCGTGAAAATCCGTATTCAGCCCGATCACGCGCATCGACAAAGACCGCGCTGCCCGCATCCCGCTTGATCCGCGCCTCATCCACCGATATCGGCACGATGGAGCGCTCTTCGACTGTCGACCGGTTCACGAGTATAAAACCGCGCGGATGCAGAAGATTGATCGCTGCGCCGAGAGCGCACGCGACCGCGAAAATGACGATCATCTCCCTCAGGAGTCGCCCGCTGATGCGTCTGCCGTCAACAGACATTTTCTTTCAACCCTTTATCAGAAGATTTCATCTCAGGCCTCTTATATATCTTTTTTTCGATGAAAAGCTCAACCAGGTCACGGTCCAGCATGCCCTTGACCGCCTCCTCCCTGAGAATGCCGAGCACCCGCTCAAGGGGGACGGCCTTTTTGTAGGGACGGTCGCCGGCCGTAAGCGCGTCGTAAACATCGGCGATCGCCATGATGCGCGACTGAAGCAGGGTGCTCTCCCGCCCGCTGAGACCGTCGGGATACCCGGTGCCGTCCAGCTTTTCATGATGACGGAGGGCGATCTCCGGTATGTTTTTGTACTCCGGGGGCCAGGGGATCTTGCTCACAAAACGGTAGGTGTGCGTAACGTGGCTCTCGATCTCCTTCCTCTCAATCGGGTTGAGGCTCCCCCTCATGATCAAGAGGTTCAGCCTGTCCGCCTGCGATATGATCGGAAGGAGGTCGCCTTCCATGCTGACGCATTCGACATCCTCTATTTCCCCGAGTATCTCCTCCAGGGTCTCTTCGATATTTTCACACAGCAATGCCGGCTCGTTCATCTCGCACAGCTTCTCTTTAATCGCGATGATCTTCCGCAGCCGCTCGTTCTTGTCGCTGACCAGGGCATCGTACGCCGCGTCTATGTCCCCGTTTTTTTTCATCGATTTCAGCAGCTCAGTCTCCCGGGAGGAATACTGGAGCTCCAGAAAGCGGTACAGGTAATTCATGCGGAGCAAAAGATTCTCGAAATCCTTCGGATAGAGCTTCTTCGACTTCCTGAACACGGACAGGTCGATGTAGACCTTGCCGAAATCGTGGAGCAACGCTGCCAGCTCGAGCTCCTTGATCTGGGTCTCGGTGAAATTAAACGGACCGAGGTACCCCTCGCTCACCTCATTGACCGCCGCGGCCATGGCCGTGCAGATCTCGGCCACGCGGAAGGAATGGCCGGATGTGGCCGGGTCACGCGACTCGATGGCGGAGACAGACGCCTTGACGAACTCTTCAAACTGGTTCTGGATCTGCATTATCATTCGGTTGTTCTCTATGGCGATGGCGGCCTGGCCGGCAATCGCTTCCATGAGGCTGTCGTATTTCTTATCGAAAGTCACCACGTGGCGCTCAAAGTCCTCCGGCGACTCGAGCTTGATGCTGAAGGCCTCATACGCCCCGTTATTGACCGTTTCAAGGCTCTCCTTGCAGTTCAGAAGCTGGATCACGCCGATTATCTCGTCCACGTGGTTCTTCATCGGCACGACCAGCATGGACCTGGAGCGATAGTTGTATTTCCTGTCGAACGACGTGTTGAAGGAATAGGGCGCGTCCGGCGGTAGCATGCTCGCATCGGGGATGTTCAGCACCTGACCGGTAACCGCGACATAGCCGGATATCGAACGCTTATCCATGGAAATGACACGCTCTTCAAGCGGTATGTCCCGGGAGAAAGTATGCGAATACTTGAAGCGGAGGTGCTTCTTCCCCTCCGCGTCCTCTTCCACGAGGAAGATGCTGCCGGCGTCCGCGCCGGTTATGCGCTTGCTCAGGAAGAGGATCAGGCGCAGGAGCTTCTCCTGGTTCTTCTCTATCGAGAGCGCCCGCCCGATATTGACCAGGTCGTCCTGGTCCTTTTTCGTGTCGATCAGCTTGGCAAGGTACGTCTCCTGCAGGGAGCGGCCGATATACAGCTCGTTTATCAACAGGAGCGTTTTTCGGACCGTGATTGTGAATTCAATTTGCGACAGGGGGGTGATCCTGAACTCCGACACCTCGCGAAGCGCATCAAAATCAAACCGCACCGCCTCTTTTTCATTGCCAAATATGATATACTGATATGATATTTCGTTATAGGAGCGCGTCGTGAGGATCGCCTCGCACTCATGGTATTCGTCAACCCTGATAAAGAGCGCCGCCAGAAGATGCTGGCCTTCACGGGCCTTTAACAGGGACCGGAGATCTCTGCCGATATCCATGGTTTCGACGATGACGCATTCGGGTTCTGCCGGGATCGAGACATATTCCGCAGCTTTTCCCGATATCAGAACAATGCTCTTGTTTCTTACGTTAAGAAAATCCATGTGCTGACCTATTCGCCGATATGCCTCAAGAGTATAGTCCTTCTCATTATCGTCAATGATTATTTTCCAATAGCCCGGGGGACAAAAAAAGTCAGCCTGAGTGGGCCGAGCATTTATGCATCCGAAACCGCTCCTTGAAATATACTTGACAGATAACATTTTCTGGTAGAGTTTCATCATCAATCCGGCACCAAAAACAGACGCCGGAGATCATGGCAGGAACAGTTGCAAATGCAGGACACCCTGGAACTCAATATCCCGAAAGCCCTTGAGGAAATCGGGGAGGCCGTTATGGCCGCGCTCGCCTACAAGCGTTACCCCCTGGACATGCTCGACCGCATCACGGGCGCCATCGATGAAATCATGGGGCACCCCGCAAACCGCAAGAAGTGCGAGGACCACCTGAAATCATCCGGCAGCAATTACGTCCTCTTCTTTCTTTCGAACATTCTGTACAACCTGAAGCAGCGCGGCCAGCTGGTACTTACCGACGATGTCATGAAATGGCTTGGCAGCGTGTGGAAAAATTTTCTCAAGCGCAACAGGACCTACCAGGAGGCATTCCCGCTGATTGACGAATACCGCATAACGCTCCACCGATACTACCCCGGAGCCGGAACATTCGTCAGCCAGATCGACAACGTGAACCTCATTAAAGACGATTTTATCGTCGACGCCGACGCAGAGGAGAGCGCCCTGAAGAAGCTCGAGCGGTTCTATCTGGCCGCGTGGGACATACTGAACGCCATGAAGCCGAGCTATTTTTTTCTGCTCGATTACTACTACGAAAAAAAAATGAGCACGGGCCTCGATTCCGACGACGCGGTTGCGCTGGAGACCGGCGGGCTGGCCAAATTCGGCCAGATGAATTATACCTATGCTGAAATAACGCTCCTGGTATGCCAGTCCCTCGGCATACTCGAGGCGGCATACCTCATATTGAAGAAAAAAAAATCCCAGCGGCGGCTCATCAATGTGAACGGCAAGCAGAAATTCCTGACCACGCCGGAGATATACAACATGTACCTCGATCGATTCAATTCAATGAAAAAGGAACTCTCGAGCCTTAACCGGTAAGCTCGCCAACCCGCCCATGACCGCATACAGAGACAAGGATATCATCAACATTCTCGGCAACATTCCGATCTTCCAGGGCCTGGACGCTGCCGATTACGCCGAGATCCTCCCCCTGCTGCGGCACGAGACCTGCCCGCCCGGCGCCTTCATCATCAGGGAGGGGACCCATGGCGACTCCATGTGCGTCATCATCAGGGGGTCGGTCAAGGTGACCAAGACCGGTGAGGACAACGAGGAGATACTTCTCGAGCCTCTCTATGCCGGCTCCTTCTTCGGGGAATTTTCATTGATAGACAACATGCCCCGGTCCGCAAACGTCATCACCATGGAGGAGACGGAGCTGTTCCGCCTGGCGAAAAAGGACTTTGACGCCCTGCTGGCGAAAAACAGCGCCATCTCCGGCGCTTTTTACAAGAACTGTCTTGAAGAGACCTTCTCACGCTTCAGAAACATTATCTCCAACTTCGCGTTCACGCAGAACAGCCTGAGAGAGAAGTCGTCCCGGCTGGAAGAGTTGAGCCGCGACCTTTCGCTGGCCAGAAAGATACAGAGCTATTTCATCAACCGCGACCTGCTGGATCTCCAGGACCCGTTCCTTCCCGGCGTCAGGCATTCCTACCTGTACCGGCCCTGCATCGAGATCGGCGGCGACTTCCTGAACGTGGCCGTGCTCAGACACGGCCTTGCGGCCATCATCATCGCGGACATCATGGGACACGGCATCACCTCGGCGCTGGGAACCGGCGTGCTGAAAAGCGCCTATTCTCTGTCGATGGAAGCGCTCGGGGAAAAGCCGACCCGTCTCATGCGGTTCCTCAACGGGCACTTCCTCGGCGCGATCCCGCAGCTCTACGCGACCTGCTACTACGCGCTGGTGGACATGAATAAAAAACGGATCAAGCTGGCCAAGGCGGGGCATCCCCACCCCCTCTTCTGGAAAAGAAGGAAAAAGGACTTTATCGATATCAATTGCCCCGGGACAGGCCTCGGGCTTATCAAGAAACCGCGCTTCGGGTTCGTTGAATACGGCATCGACAGGGGGGACCGGATACTCTTCTTCACGGACGGCATCATTGAGCAGCAAAATCCCCGCGGCGAGATGTATTCCGAGGCGCGCCTCAAAAACAGGTTCCGGGAGCTAATAGAAAAAAACGACGAGAACATCGTGGACCGCATCTATGACGACGTGAAGGCCTTTTCCTCAAAAAACCCGATAGACGACGATATCACGCTTCTTCTGCTCGAATTTTAGCGGCATCAGGGCACATCGCAGCCGGAACATTCCCGGTTCGACATGGCCCGGTCATTCACAAAGTCGTCGACCCAATCCAGGAACGAAACCCCGCCAGACTCCTCGATAAAGAATTTCGTCCTGAGGAGTATGGTATGGTCCCCTCCCGCGGCAATGTAATACCAGTAGTTCGCGGTGCCGATGTCGATAATGTCCGGCGATACCATCAATTGAGTATTCCAGTCGGTCAGGACATCGGACGGCGGGTCGGCATTGTACTCGTCTCCCCAGGTATCGGGATACTCGATGGCATCTCCGCTCTGGATGTCGTAAAACCAGACCTGCACTCTATCCCATTTCGCGGTGTATTGCGCGAACCTGTCGGTCGGATAGTAATTTGCGATCGCCTGGAAAATCTCCTTGTAGCTGTAATGGTAATCCGCCAGCGGAGAGGGCGGATCGCCGAAAACGGGAACCGGGAGATCAAGACCCCAGAGCCCCTCCACGGTCTGGAGAAACGGCTCGGGAGTGTCATTAACACCGGACACTCCCGCACCCGCGTCGCCCAGGACATAGGCCTTCGTCTCAGGAGCGCTGAAGATGTCACGAATGTACGGAAAGTTCATAACCGCCGCATAACTGCCTGCGCTGGAGCCGGCAACGAATATTTTCGCCGGCACCGGCACCAGGTTGTTCTGCATCCACGTCAGGACCAGCCGTACATTTACATAACCCCGGTGGCTGATGGTAACCGCATCATCCGGGTAGGTACCGGGACTGTAATAGTCTGTATAGACGTTATCCCCCGTGCCCATGTTCAGGTCGCCGGTGCAGTAAGGCACGTATATCATTGTCCAGCCCCGGAAGGGATTGCCGCTATCCGAGGTATCCAGTATTCCGCCAAAGCCCTGGCCCGAGGCCAGGCCCGTACTCGCCGCGCCAAGAAACAGCGCCGTTTCATACACCATTTCCGTGTAGGTATGATGGTACGCGCAGTTGGTGATGTCCCAGCAGGCACCGCCGCCCATAAAAAATACCAAGATCCTGTCCGGGTCCCCACGTCTGACAAAGAAAGAATAATCGGGATCGTATTCAATCGTTGTCCCCGCGGTCGCGTCAACCGTTGAAGGGCAATCCGAGCACCCGGGAGTAACACCGTTGACATTGAAGCCGGGCTCAACGTCATCCGGTGTTATCCTCTGCCACAGGGAAGAAAGATACACGATTGAATAGGCGATTGCGTCGCCCCCGTCCTGACCTCTTTCATCTTTGCATGATACAAGCATCGACATCGATAATGCGACAAGCACACAAATAACTATTCGCATATGTAGCCTCCCCTGCTGCATCAGCAATACAGTGAAACAGGAATAGTGAGGATAATATAGTTAAATAGAAGGGAAATTTCAACATACTGCAGGCATATAGTTAAGGACAGACAAGGCGGAAGATCATGGGCAACAGCGGGGAAGCGGTCGCGGCATACAGGCGCCCCTGCAATAAAAACGAGTCAACAACGCCTCACGGCATTGCCGCGGCGATTTCAACCCAGAGCATCCAGGCGGCGACGCCCTTCATGATGCAGTTCAGCCGTTCGGAATGCGCGCAGGCGTCGCAGTTCTCCGGGTATGCCAGCACCGTGAGTTCGCTCCCGGGGTTCACGGCTATCCACTCCGTTGCCCAGTTTGCGTCCCGGCTCCCGTCGCCGTTTGAATCATACCAGCAGGTGTCCGTAACCAGCTTGTCACCGAAGTAATTGGCGGACGGATCGCTGCTCTCGATGCTCTCAAAATCAAACAGGACCTTGCCATTGTCCCTGCAATAGTTCCGGATCTGTTCGTTCCTGATGTGCACCTCTCCCGCAAGGCCGGTACCCTCCGTGTGGCCGGTCATGTACACGAATGTTATGCCCGGGTAATCATTCTCAAGAACCGACATCGGCGCGAGGTATTCGGAAATCATGGTTGCCGCGGTCTTATCGTCCACCTGCCCGCACCAGGACCAGATGATGACGTTTACATCGGCGTTGGTCCCCGATCCGCGTCCCGTATCCGGGTCAGGAGCCCCCAGGTAATTCCTGGTATTGTTCACCCATTCCGGATAGTACCCGCAGTCCCCGCCCATGGCATAATCATGCAGGTCAAGCGCTCCGCCACTGCCGCCATTGTTGAATGCATAGAGGCTTCCCTTGATGCGAGCGATCGCCTCCATGCCGGTGATCAGCTGGCTCCCGTGAGAGGTATGGCCGTAGGCGATATGCAGCCTGCTCTTCGCCTCATTAATCTCTTCAATGGTTATATCGGACAGAGAGCTGGGCAGGGCCTCGTCAATACTGATATGACGGCCGCTCGCACGTGAAATCCCGGCCATCATGAGCGCGCTCGATTTGATGTCGTTATTGCTTCCCAAACAACTGCTGGTTAAAATTACTACGGCAGCAACAACCCCCAGGAGATAAAAAAAAGAGTCACTCTTCCCTTCTTTCGTTCGAATCATACTCATCCCCCTTCAGGCGCGGAACAGCATGCTGAACCGGTGCAGGAAACTATATGATAGTCATCATCACGAACAGGCGAAACGAAACGCATGCGAACAGAGGAAAAACGGCCCCATTATCCGCAGATACGCTGAATTGCCATACGCGCCGCCTCTCTTTTCGTGATGATATCTATTCTGTTACCCGGACCAATAATTGCACATAATGCGGCTTGTGTCAACCAGGATACCGATCTAACAGCGACGCCTGCAGATGCCGAATTCCCGATCAAAAAACAACCAACCGGGATTACGTCCGGGAAGAACATGCCCATTGAATTGCCGGATCCGTGTATATAAAAATGCTTGACGTTTTTACCTGAACTGCGTTACTCAATATGTATTGGATGATAGTATCTATCATATTCAATCATGCGGAACTTCACATAGAGAGCGCAAGCCGGACAAGGGGCTAAGGGGGGCGTTCCACATTTCCCTTAATGATGATTCGGTTTTATGCCGACAGCTCTGTTCGGGCACTTCATTGCGGATGGGAGCGGAGTTTCATGGTTGTAAAAAAAACATATCTATAAGGAGCAATAATGGCCAAGGAAAAGAGTAAAAACGGAAAAAAATCCGCTGCAAAGAGCGGCGTCAGGACGAAGGTCGCTTACCCGGAACGGTATACGGCCCAGACCATAGTCAAATATATCTCTGAAAAACATGAAATCCCGCGCGCCAAGGCCCAGGAGATCATCGATGATACATTTGACGTCATCAACGCCGGCGTTATCAAGGGAGAACGCGTGCCTGTCGGCAAATTCGGTAAGCTCTTTATTAAAGTTAAGCCCGCGACCAAAGAGCGCATCGGCAGGAACCCCCTCACCGGTGAAGAGATAACCATAGCGGCAAAAAAAGCGACCAAGGTTCCTAAATTCACCTTCAGCAAAAGCTATAAAGAGCTGGCACTGAAAGCCGTCCTGAAAAAATAAGCAACCGTTCACGCATGAATGCCGGTATCATCCCGACACCGGCATTCATGATTCGTGCATACCGCATAGACCGGCGGGAAGGATCATTAAAACGCACGAGCTTTCAGAGAAAAGATCCCGCCATCCGTTCCCAGCACCCCGGTTTTATTTAAACAGGTCCTTCATAAACGGAAGCATGGATATGTCATTGATGATGACGAAGGCCATGAGCATGACAAGGATGACGATGCCCACGGTCTGGATCCGCTCCATGATCTTCTGGCTGAGAGGCTTTTTCCTGATCCATTCAATGGTGAAAAATATAAGATGGCTCCCGTCCACCACCGGGATGGGAAGCAGGTTCATCACCATCAGGATGATGGAGATCTTTGCCATGAGCAGTATAAAATCCGGGATTCCCTTGTAATACGCCACCTGTCCCGCGATCTGTACGATCCTGATGGGGCCGGACAGGTTTTCACGCACGTTCATCTTGCCGGTAAAAAGCATGCCGATCCCTTTCAGGTTCATCACGATGAATTCATACGGCTCGACAAACGAATGGATGAAGGCGTCCGCCACGCCGTACCGGATGAGCACCTGGTCCGGCGCCATCGCCTGAAAGATACCGATCAGGCCGACCTTCTCTATCTTCATGATCCCGCTGTACTTCTCGTTATCCACCTTGAGGGAGACGCGGCCGCCGTTAGCTTCCCTGACGGTTGCCAGCAGGTCATCGTAGCCGGTTACGACCCTCTCGTTAATTTTAATCTGCCCCTTGTCGAAAAATCTCTGGAGACTGTCCGATTTCATGATAGGGAACGATTCGCCCGGGGCTCCCCTGCCATCGAGCGCCTGAAAGCGAACGATCTCGTTAAGCGCGGGCGTCACCACCTTCTCCATGCGGACGTCCTTTCTCATGAAGCTGAGCTTCACGGGCCTGTTGGCGCGCTCGTTGATGTACCGCGAGAACTCGGCCTCGCTTTGCATCTCGATCCCGTCGACGGATACAATTTCATCCATCACTCTGAGGCCCGCGGCCTGCGCTACGCCTCCGTCCATCATATCCACGATCAGAATATGCGTGCCGTACGGCATCACGCCGATTTCATAGCGGCCGCCCGCCGCCTGCCGCGGAGTCACCTGGAGCCGCAGCAATTTGCTTCCGCGCTCCAGGGTCACCTCAAGGGTTTTCCCCTCGCTGAACATGACCGCGGCCTGGAGATCAGAAAAACTCTTGATCTCTTCGTCACCAATCTTCACAACACGGTCGCCGCTCCGGACCCCCGCCTCGTAGGCCGGCGAGGTCTGCTTGCCGGTCCGGAGCTGTTCGGGTATATTCACCTGGTTCGTGTCCTTCGAATAGCCCACCAGGTTCATGACAAAAAATATGATGATCCCGAAGAAGAGGTTAAAGAGCGGGCCCATGGCCACGGTCACGATCCTCCGGAGAGGGTGCGCTGACAGGAACTCGAAGCCCTGGCCGGTCCGCTCCTCGGAGGGGTCTTCTCCGTAGAACTGGCAGTAGCCGCCAAAGGGGAACGGCGCGATCTGGTAGGTGGTGTCCCCGATCTTTTTTTTGACGATGCCCTTGCCCATGCCTATCGAGAAAGTTTTCGCCTTTATGCCCACCATCCTGCCGCCCAGGAGATGCCCGAGCTCATGGATAAAAATACAGAGGCCGAGAAGGACTATGCCGGCCGCTATGTAGATCACGTATTGCATTTGATTACTCCCATATTAATGATACATTTACGCCTTTAACGCATTTTTTATAATGGACTCCGCCCTGGACCGCGCTTCACGGTCCGCGGAAAAAATTTCATCCAGCCCCGGGTTGTCCGCAACAACCTGCTGTTCAACGGTCTTCTCCACCACCCTGACGATGCCCGTAAAGGGGATCCTGCCGTCGAGGAATGCCGCAACCGCAGCCTCGTTCGCCGCATTCAGTATGGCCGGCATGGTGCCGCCGCGACGGCCCGCAGCGACGCAGAGATCAAGGGCCGGATACCGCCTGCGGTCGCAGGCCCTGAAGGTAAGCCTGCCGATCTCCTCAAGCCTGAGCTTTCCGAAAGGATTCTCCCGTTTTTCGGGATAGGCGATCGCGTTCAGTATCGGGAAGACCATGTCGGTCACGCCCATGTGCGCGTATATCGACCCGTCGACCGTTTCGACCATTGAATGCACGATGCTCTCCGGGTGTATCAGGACATCAATGCGATCGTACCCGATATCGAAGAGATGGTGCGCCTCGATCACCTCCAGCCCCTTGTTCATGAGGGTCGCTGAATCGATGGTGATCTTGTTCCCCATGTCCCACGTGGGGTGCGCGAGCGCCCGCTCCGGCGTCACGGAGGCGAGGTCTTCAATCGCCATATCGCGCAGGCTTCCCCCCGACGCCGTGAGGATGATGCGTCCGATCTCGCCCGACGTGAGCCCCCGCGTGAGGGAGAAGACGGCGCTGTGCTCGCTGTCCACCGGGATCAGCTCCGTACCGGCTTCCCGCACCTTGCGCGTCACGATCTCCCCGGCCATAACAAGAGTCTCCTTGTT
>JAFGJX010000094.1 GCA_016928865.1 Spirochaetota bacterium | reverse complement strand
TGGCTCCTCGAGGCGATCAACGCGATTTCGGGGAACCTGGACCGGCGGGGGGGCGCCCTGGTCGGCAGGGGGCTGGTCGATTTTCCCCGGCTCGCGCGGAAAACCTTCGCGGCCGTACCGGCGCTCTCTCGGATCGGCGGCTATCCGCAGGTGATGGATTCCTTCCCCTGCGCCGTGATGCACGACGAGATCCTGGAGCCCGGGCCGGGGCAGATAAAGGGGCTGTTTGTTTCCGGGGGGAACCCGGCGATCTCCTTTCCGGATTCCGCGCGGTTCGGGAAGGCGCTCGGGTCGCTCGACCTTCTCGTGTCGATCGACATCTTCAGGAACGAGACCGGCAGCCTGGCCCATTACCTCCTGCCGGCCATGACCTTCATGGAGCACGCGGACATCAACTACATCTTCCAGTCGATGCTGGGGGTGTATCCCCTTCCCGTTCTGAATTACAGCGACGCGGTGGTCGCCCCGGACGGCGAGCAGCGGGAGGAGACCAGGATCTTCGCAGACCTCGCGCGCGCGTGCGGCGTGAGCCTCTTCGGATCCCGTATGTTCCAGTGGATCAACAACGCGTCAATGCTCGTGCAGCGCGCCGGCGGGCGCGGCTTCCTGAGCCAGGAGAACATTTTCCGCCTCATCCTGAGGCTTTCGGGAAAGGCGACGCTCCGGCGGATGCGGAAGCGGCCGGAGGGGCTCCTGCTGGAGCCGCACCGGCCCGGCTCGTTTCTCGGCGCGCGCGTGCTGACCGCCGACGGCCGCGTTGATTGCGCGCCGCGCGAGCTGGTCGAGGCGGCGCGCGGCCTCGACGCCGCCTATGACGCGGAGATGGCTGCGCGGGACCGGATAAAGCTGGTAAACATGCGCGAGTCCCTCTCGTTCAACACCTACCTGCACAACGCGCCGTCCCTTATGAAGGGGCGCGGCGGCAACCGCATGCATATCAGTCGGGAGGACGCGGCCCGGGCGGGGCTTTCGCACGGCGATATTGCCGAGGTCGTCAGTGAAACGGGGAGCATCCGGATACCGGTTGCCGTGACTGACGACATGATGCCGGGGGCCGTGGCCATTCCCCATGGCTGGGGCCATGAACGGGCGGACGGGCTCGCGGTCGCGCGGCAAAATCACGGGGTGAACGTGAACCTCCTGACGCCCTCGGGAACGCGGGCGGTGGACCCGGTCTCGGGCATGGCCAGGCTTTCCGGGATTCCGGTTACGGTGCGGAAGTATGATGGAGACGCCGGGTAAGGGGCACGGCGCGGAATATTATGCTCCCGCTGACGCGCTTTTCTCGATAAACAGGTGGTGCAGGAGCTGTGTGGACACGACGGCCGCGATCGCCATGTCGTCCCGCTCGCCGGGCGTTTTCGCTTCCGCTTTTTTCAGCTTGGTAACGAGCCGCCCCACCGCGTGCGGGTCGAAATAACCGTACGCCTTCACCCGGGCGGGCTCAAGCATCGACGCGGACACGGTCTCCGGATGGTTGATGAAGCAGCGGGAGATCGGGGCGCGGTACGGCTGCTTGACCCTTCGCACGATGGATTCCGGGAGGATATCGCCGTACGCCGCCTTGAGGATGTGCTTTTCGTCGAGCGCCATCATCTTGTACTTCGGCGGAATGGTCGCGGCGAAATCGATCAGGCGGTGGTCGAGGAACGGGAACCGGCCCTCGACCGAGCGCCCCATCATCATCCGGTCGCCCTGGGACGAGAGGAGATAGCCTGACATGAAGGAAATCATCTCCAGGTACTGCGCCCTGCAGAAGGGGTGCCAGCGGCCCATGTCCGGATCGATGTACGCGGCAAGCTCGTCATAGACGCGCGCCTCGTCGAAGCGGTGCCGCCAGGCGTCGCCGAACAGGTCCTTGAGCCGCGCGGTGTTGTTCCAGCGTATCAGGTGCGAGTAGTACCGGTTCTCCGTGTCGAGCATACCTTTCCTGAAGAACATCTTCCAGAACGCGGCCGCGCGCGGGTCCTTCTCGATGTAGGGATGGAGCTTCTGCAGCAGGAGCGGGCGGAGCTTCGACTCCGGGTCGCGCGCCCAGAAGCGGCGTATCTTGTCCTCCTTGAAGATGTCGTACCCGCCGAACACCTCGTCCGCGCCCTCGCCGGTGAGCACGACCTTGATGCCGTTCTCCCGCACCAGGCCCGCCAGGAGGAAGAGGGGGGAGGGCGCGGTCCGCACCATCGGCTTTTCGGCGAAGCGCACCACGTCGTGAAACGCGCCGCCGATGGCGCCGTAGTCCGCCTCGATCATCCGGTGGTCGGTGCGCAGGTGGTCGACCATCATTCTCTGGTGGGTTCTCTCGTCGAACTGCCCGTCGTGGAACGCGACCGAGAAGGTGACCAGGTCGTTGTTGTGATGGCGCTTGACCAGCGACGAAATGATGGATGAATCGATGCCCCCGCTCAGGTACGCGGCCACGGGCACGTCCGCCCTGAGGCGGATGGTGACCGCGTCGTAGAGAAGCTCCTTCACGCGCTCGACGTACCAGGCGACCGGCCGGTCGCCGTATTCGCGCTCGCCGGGGAACTCCGGCTTCCAGTACCGGCCGGTGCGCGCGCCGCGTTCGCTCACGCTCATCCAGCACCCGGGCGCGAGCTCGCTCACCCCTTTGAACACGGTCCGGGGCGGGACGTTCGCCCAGAGGGTCAGCACCTGGTCGATGCCGGCCGGGTCGATCTCGGGCGCGAGCGCGGGATGGCCAAAGAGCGCCTTCATCTCCGACGCGAACACGAGGGAGCCGTCCGCGAGGAAGGCATAGAAGAGCGGTCGAATGCCCACGCGGTCGCGCGCGAGCACGAGCTCCCGGTTCCGGGCGTCCCAGAGGGCGATGGCGAACTGGCCGACCATCGGCTCCAGGAAGCCCTTTCCCCGCTCCTCGTACAGGTGGACGATCACCTCGGTGTCGCTTTTTGTCGCGAAGACGTGGCCCTTCTTCTCGAGCTCCTCGCGCAGCTCGATATAGTTGAAGATTTCGCCGTTGAAGATGACGCAGAGGCTCCGGTCCTCGTTATAGATCGGCTGCCTGCCGCCCGACAGGTCGATGATGCTGAGCCGCCGGTGGCCGAGGCCGATCGCGCCGTCCAGGTGGTAGCCGTCCTCGTCCGGCCCGCGGTGCAGGAGGGCGTCGTTCATCCTCCGGAGCAGGGCCGCGTCCGCCGGGCGCCCGGTCCGGACGTTGTATATGCCGCATATTCCGCACATGATATTTCCGGATACTAATATTGCACGCAAACAACAGGCAAATACATTTAAGGAACCGCGTATTACAGCAGTGTAAAATATGCCGCGGCAGGGGGCAGGGGCGCCGGCGCGCCGGTGCGCATGGCGGTAGCGGAAGGGGGAAAGGAATTATGTTTCGCTCCATTACCGCGAAACATTTTTTTAAATCTGATCGTAGTTTTTTCTGATTATGGTTTCTGTTTTTTGTATGGTTTTTTTGATGTGCTCGCGGGGGACATTGTAAATCAACAGCGTCATCTCCAGTATGCCGGTAATCCTTTTATGATCGTCCAGTTTGTTTGAATGTACCAGCTCCTTTACAAAGCTGTGGAGTATCCCCTTTACCCCGAGCGTGCGGGCATAATAATCATCATCGGTAAATTCCGGATTGTATTCCCTGAACAGTTCGCTGTTTCTTGCTGTGCCCATCTGCACAATGAGATCTGAAATGCGACTCGAGTCATACGCGGCGCAATAGAGCCAGGCAATTTTTTCATATTTCAAGATGAAATGGAGCTGTGCCGCTATTTCCAGTGAAAAGCGGAGGCAGGGGTCGTCTTCGTCGCCGCGGATTCTGTCCGCGGTCTGCGCGGAAATCGAAAATACGTCCATGGCCAGGTGGAGCAATATGTCGTCTTTGTTCCTGAAGAAATGGTACAGGCTCCCGGTGGTAATCTGCGCTTCCCTGATTATCTGCTTGATGGTTGTTTTTTCATATCCCTGGGTCATGAAGAGGGTCGTGGCAGCGCTCAGGACCCTGGCTTTCAAATCTATCCTGTGTTGTTCCCGTTTCATATCGATTTTATAGCAGGAGCGTCCTGATTCGTCAACAACGATATATTAATTAGAACGCGTTCTAATTAATACTTGACAATCTCTGCCGCGTTGAGAAAATCAGAATCCTTCCAAAATATATAGCAACAGGAGGGTGTCATTATGATATTAGCGAAGCTATTCTTGCGGACAGCGCTGGGAGCGCTTTTTACCTGCGCGTGTTTTACCGGCTGCGGCCTGAATCCCGGGCTTACAAACGCAGAGCTGACCATGCCGGAAGCGAAATACTACAATCCGGTCTTCTCGCCCCTGCCGGAAGAGGTCGAGGCCGCCTTTTCCGGCGGCCCGATTGACAGCGAGGATGCGCTGAAATTTGAAGATATCAATGACCTGCTGGACCCGGACAGCCTTGCGGTAGAGAACGGGTACTGCCTCAATGATGACGGAACAGGGTTTGTGGCGGCGAAGATCAATTTCCCTGAGGCCACGGGCGACATGATCCAGTGGTGGTTCTGGTGGCACGCGAACAGGAACATCCGCTACAAGATATGGTGCCCCGGCGACCATTACGCGATCAGCGTAAAGGACAAGCGGCAGGCAAACGATCTCACCCTAACCTGTGAGGAGCGGCGCGTGAACAATGTGCATTACCCCTGGGAAGACACCGGGACCGGCCTCATGCAGCTTTCCATCCGCTTTGTCTCCCCTGAAGAATTCGGGTATGACACGTCGCGCTTTGCCGAAGAGGGTATTGAGGCGGCCATCTGCGGCGTGGTGGGATACATGATCGCGGGAATACCTGTCGAGCATACCTGCATGACGCACCTGTTCCGCAGGCAGGGAGACGGCCTGGTAATGAGAAGCCGCTTCTGGCTGGGCAGGGCCATACCTCTGGAAGGGCTGCGGGAGCTGGCAATAACGGAATACACGGTAAAGTCCCTCGGGTATCATTGCGCGAACGAGTATACCCATCTTTCCGGGTTCCTCCCGGAGATATATCAGGAATTCAAATAGGCGCGGGCGGATGCCGGCGATCGCGGCCGGCGCCCGCGCTTTTCCCCGGCGTTGTTTCTTCCTCAATCCACTTGACTAATCCGCCCCGCGGCGGTATAATCAGCCCATCAACCGCAATTCTACAAGGAGGGCCCGGATGAAAACACTGTATGATGAGGTCAAGCACCGGAGAAGGAACAGGCTCAACCTGTGGGACAATGCCCGCCTGCTGATGGCGGACGTGCCGCTCGACCGCACAAAAGCCGCACGCGCGCTGCCCCTGGGGATGTGGCCCGGCAGCAAGCCGCGGGCGACGCTGTTCATTGTTAACTATACCAAAACCTCTTTTACCGTCCCGTATCATGAAGCCGCCATGCTCATCCATGTCAGGACGCCGCTCGGCAGGGGGCTGCACTGCAACTGGATGATTGTCGATGACGATACCGCGCTCATTTACGGACGCGAGCTTCTCGGCTTCCCGAAGAAGATGGGGGCCTTCACCTTCACGGAAAAGGGGAACGCGGTGAAGGCGAGCGTCACGCGGCGCGGGGTCACGGTGCTTTCCATGAGCGGCACGCTCGGCGCGAAGGACGCGAAGCCCCTTCCTTTTTTTGACCGCAACATATTCAATGTGAGCGGCATGGGCCAGTGGTTCCTTTTTAATCCGATATGGCTCCTCCGGACAAAGGAGAACATCCGCGAATCCCGGGCGGCGGAGGTCTCGCTGACCGCGAAAGATTCGGAGTTCGATCCGATCGCGTCCATGATATCCGGCCCTCCCGAAAACGGCCGCATGGTCGTGCTCGATATTATCTCCTCGCGCTATCTGGTTCCCGTGGGATGCGCCGGGCCGTTCTGGTTCAGCAGGAATTTCCGGGCGCGGTTCCGCTGATTGCACGCTTAAAACCGCGCGCATGAAAGAAGCAAGGAGTAAGATGATGCCGGTACAAACAGATTATATCGCCATTTCCACCAAGGGCAACCGGGACGTCGTGGACCTGACGCCGCGCCTGCGCGAGATCGTGCGCGGCCTTGCCGGCGCGGACGGCATCGCGGTGGTGTTCGCGCCCGGATCCACCGCCGCGATCACCACCAT
Source organism: Spirochaetota bacterium (assembly GCA_016928865.1). Classification (GTDB taxonomy): domain Bacteria; phylum Spirochaetota; class UBA4802; order UBA4802; family UBA5550; genus RBG-16-49-21. The sequence goes on along the minus strand of JAFGJX010000094.1, from coordinate 6,873 downwards.
CGAGTACGAGCCTGGTTTAAAGAAGGACATCGACCTGTTCCTGGACCGGATCGCGCCCTACGGCGCGCGCTACCATCACCACGAGACCTGGCACGATGACAACGGCTCGGCCCACCTGCAGGCCGCGCTGATAGGGCCGTCGGTCGCGGTCCCGGTGGTGAAGGGCGAGCCGGCCCTGGGCACCTGGCAGCAGGTGGTGCTGGTCGACTGCGATACCAGGCCGCGCGAGCGGAAGGTCGTGGTGCAGGTGGTGTACTGATGGGCCTGATGACGGCTACGACCCCCCAGACCCCCGCAGGGGGGCTTTCCAGAATGTCTAATGCAACGCCCCCCAAACCCCCCACAGGGGGGCTTTTAGAACACCCCCATTAATTACTTTGCTGTGTTGTAAGTAATTTTTCTGATAGACGTATCAGCAAATTTGCACCTTCCGCTTCATATTCGCTGTACGCTGACCGAAGCAATGCCTGTCCGGTGACTGTCGAAGGGCCGCACATGCTGTCAGCCGGCTTTGTAGAATAACTCCCGTTATTATCAAAAATAATGAATTAATATTGACAGATTATTAATATATAATCATCATATAACACACATTCAATCATCTGTTGTCTGTTTCAATCCGTTTTGCATTTAACATCATTGAAGAGGGGCGAGGTATATATTTTAAAGATATTATCAGCAGTTTTTTATATTAAGCAGGGTTGAAATAATTAGCCTGACAGCGTGTCGTGCGTATTAAAAATAAAAATCAAGGTGTATACAATGTCCAAATATAAGCATCATGTTATAATTATATTGATAATCAGCAGCATTTTCTCCTGCGGGAAAGAATATGTCAAGGACTCGGGAACCGTTAATGCGGATAATCGCTTTATTAATGCAGCGAATGAGCAATTGGCCAAGTATCCTGTTGCCGGCTTCAGGTATAAAAGCTCCAAGCTGCCGGATGAGAATTTCAAGAGTTGGTCAAAGGCAGGCGCTCTTGTCGTCAAGGCTGTTGTTGATAAAATACCCGAGGGATATGTTCTGGAGATACGCGGGCATACTGACGCAACCGGTCCTGAAGAGCCTGAAGACTCCAAGCCGGGTAATATACTTATATCAAAAGACAGGGCAAAGACCGTTTATGACGCCATTAAAAAAATTGGCATTCAATCATCAAAAATTACCTATCGGGGTGTTGGCTCATCCGAGGCTGTTCAAAATGCTCCTGAAAACGATGATGACCAGAGGCGGGTTACCTTTAAATGCGTCCCCAGATAATAAACATGGTAAATAAAATAAAAGCGTTACAGGCAGGTTTTTCCATAGAGTCCCGGCAGCGTTGTATACTCGCGCTGTCGGTTGCCGCATCCCTGCTGGTGGCAAAATTAAACATGATTTCCGTGTGGATTGTATACCTGATCTGCATGTATCTTCTTCTGACGCATATCGGGAAAAAAGCCAGGGAGACATTCCTCATAATGTTGTTCGTGGTAGTAACGAATATTGCCCTGGTGGAAATCATCAATAGCACGGTGTATATTAAATTTTCACCGCTGCCCGATGAATTTGTTACTGCAACGGGAATCAGCAACGATGTGCTGACAAATGATATTGCGGGCGGTTTATTTACCATCGATCATGATGAAAAGTTTTTAAAAAGCACCTACACATACAATAATTATGAAAAATCCGACAGAAGCCAGATCCTGATGGATGATAATATAATACTGCATTCCCCGAAAATCACCGCAAAGTATGTCGAGTTTTCGATTAATGACATTTTATTCTGCATTCAAAATATGGATTTTTTTCAGAAAGTCTTTGATTATGATATATACAATGTCATGGGGTATATAACCAGATCGCCTTACGGCGGCACATGGCAGGTCAATGTAAATATTCATAGCAGAAATATCAGAAATCATAAATCATTCCTCTGGAGGGGCGAAGGTACGGTCAGGGAACTTGCGGAATACATTCAGTCAAATTTAAATGTTATTCCATTATATAGATATTATTATTTAAATGATGAGTATGATAAGATAATTGATCTGGAACAAAAGACCAGATATATCGGCCCGCAATCGGCGGAAATATATAATTATGCAGGGCTGTCATATCTATACCGGGAGCAGGGAAACAGGAATGAAAATTATGAATTTGCCTCGGATTATTTTAATAAAGCGATTCAAATAAATGAATCCTACTCTGAAGCCCACAATAATCTTGGGATTGTGTACTTGCGGATGAGGTTGTTCGACAAGGCATTGTCGGAAATCTCAAAAGCCCTGGAACTCAATAAAAGTAATATCAATGCATATTATAACCTGGCAGCGGTGCGCGAAAAAATGAATGATAGATCCGGGGCGAGAGAGGCATATCAGAAATATATTGCTCTCCTCGGTGAACTGGATCCTCAAAATTCGATTATTCCGGTAATCAAAGCGGTTATACTGACTTTGCAGAATTAATGACGCTGCCACGTCGGCTTTTTTTATAATACTAACCGTTACTCGGCCTTGACTTTGTAATGACAGATTATTACATTAATGGCATTACATTTCATTTCTCGCCTGGCGTAATACGCCGTCACATTCCCCGGAAAAGGAGCGGCACATGACCCGTAACCGTGTGTTCGTTTCTGCTTTTCACACAGGACCTTCCATAACCGGTTATGCGGAACCGACTCCTGATGCGGTCCGTGCAATTTCAATCTATCCATCCCGGCAGGGAAGGGGGGATGATCGCGGCACGCCAATCAATATACCGATAGGAGTTCTGGCAGAAAGAAGGTGAAATAAGGAGGGAAGCATGAAAGCATTTATTACCGGCGGGACAGGTTTTATCGGGCGCCACCTGGCGCGGCGCATGGCGCAGACCGAGCATGAGATGATCTGCCTGGCGAGGAAGACCAGCGACACCGCCGAGCTCAGGGAGCTGGGCGCGAATATCGTCATCGGCGATGTGACCGACCGGGCGTCGATTATGGATGGCATGCGCGGATGCGACTGGGTCTTCAACCTCGCCAACGTATATTCGTTCTGGGAGCCGGACAGGGACATCTACCGGCGGGTCAATGTCGAGGGCACGCGCAACGTCATGGAGTGCGCCCTGGAGTCGGGCGTGTCCAAGGTCGTGCACGTCAGCACCATAGCGGTCTGGGGCAAGACGGAGGAATCGCCCTTCAATGAGGATACCCCGCCGGCGCCGACCAGGAACACCGAATATGCCCTCACCAAGTTCGCCGGCGACCAGATCGCGCGGCAGCTCCACAGGGAAAGGGGCCTGCCCCTGGTGGTGGTCTATCCGGGCGCGGTGGTGGGCAGCGGCGATCCCAAGCTGACCGGGGCGAGCATCAAACGCCTGATCGAGCGCCGCATGCCGGCCACGGTTTTCGGCAACGTGTTCAACACCTACGTGCATGTCAGGGACGTGGCCGAGGCCCTGGTGCGGGCCGCGGAAAAGGACGGGAATATCGGCGAAAAATATATCATCGGCAATACGCGGCTTACCCTGGGCCAGTTCTTCGCGCTTGTCGGTGAAGTTTCCGGCGTGGCAATGCCGGGGCTGCGCATGCCTGACGCCATGACCATGCTGAGCGCCAGGGTCCTGACCTGGATCGCCGACCTGATCAAGCGTCCTCCGCTGCTGGATATATCCCTTGACGCCATGCGGATGATCAAAGACAACCGGCTTGCGGACGGCGGCAAGGCCGAGAGAGAGCTGGGGCTTGTGTACACGCCCATCAGGAAGGCCATCGAGGACGAGTACGCCTGGTACATCAGGACATCGCGCACCAGCGCGCGGCCCTGGGCCGGTGCTGAACGCCGCGCCGCCCGGCGGAAGCAGGTGGACCTCCCCTGCGATGTTGTCGGCCTCGCGCACGGGCAGGTCGCCCGCGCCAGCGCCAGGGTCTCCGAGCTCAGCCTGCAGGGCATGTTCGTCAAGACCAAAAAGCCGTTCGATCAGGGGAGCGATGCCAGCGTCACGGCCGTGCGGATCGGCACCCCCTTCCGGGTCAGCGGCATCATCATGCGCAGCACGGACAGGGGCATGGCTGTCAGGTTTTCGGGAACTATACCGCGGATGATTGAGGCGATTCTTAGTTCGGGGGGGTAGGATTCATGCGAGAGGGAAGGACACTCCGTCCTTCCCTCTCGCGCTCTCCCATCCCGGTCGCTCAGTCGCCGCGACGGGCTAATGCTTACGTCGGTTATTACTTCATGTCTGGTGTGCATTTTGAATCCGGTTATCATTTGAGGGCTTGCTAAGAATGAAATAAGAAACTACTGTCTTTCGCTCCGGAAGCCGCATCCTGCGGCATCCTCGCAGCGCCGCACTTCCTGTGCGGCGGCAAAGCCCCCCCCCGTCCCCCGCAGGGGGCATGAGTGAAGCTTCAGCATCGCCGGAGAATGAACGCCCGGCATCGAAAAACAGATTCACCATTTGCCTGTTATATGATATGGCGCGATTGCATTCATTTCGCATACGCTAATAAATATTTTTCTTGACGTGCCGCGGTATCTCCCTGTTAATACAAATGACCTCCACGAAATCTCCATGAAAACAGCAAGGGGTAGTGATTTGAAAAAATATGTCATTTTTTCGCTTATAACAATTATCTTTTTATCCGGATGCACGTATTATAAAATCAAGAGCAAGTCGAAGCCGACTGTTGATTTGAATAAATATGAAAAAATTTATCTCGGCTATCTGGACCTCGGCGAAGACAGATGGGCAACATATGGTTATGCAACTGAAAAGGAGTGGCTTGATATAATCAGGCGGGTAAATAAATCCGCGCTGCCATCGTATTTCAGGGAGGTTTTTGAAGAGAAGACCATCGTTATGGCAAAGAAACCGGGGGAGGCTCCGCCAAAGGATTGTTTAATAATAAATTTCCAGAATGCAAATTTCCTGTACTCTGACGATCAGCTGTTTGTGACAATCGATTTCATCGATGGGGCAACTTCACGGAACCTTGCAACATATTCCGCGTATATCAAGGCCTGGCGCGGCGGAGGCTGGGTTGTCTGGAGTTTTGAAAGCCGCGTGGTGAATTCAATAAGAAATCTCGCCTATTTTGTAAAAGAAAGGATTTTCTAGCTATCAAGAATACATTGCAAGGGGGAGGACTTCATCGCGGTCGCCTTCATACAGTCGCCCGCTTGGCGGGGCCGTCCCGAATGTCTAATGCAACTCCCCCCAAACCCCCCACAGGGGGGCTTTAAGGACAAACCCTTTAATTGCTTTGCTGTGCTGAAAGTAATTTTTCTGATAGCCGTATCAGCATATTTACACCTTCCGCTTCGGCGGCCGGCGACGGGCCAGCCTCGCACCGGGGCCTGGTTGGCCGATCCGGCTGCGGGGTATAATTAATAAAACAATTATCTATTTTTGATGGTTTTTGTCCCTCTTTTGGGTTTTTCCGTATAATAATTGTATACATTGTAAATCGCATGGGAATGCGTGATCACGTGTTATGTTATTACTAACACGTGTAATTTGTTATTATGTTGACAGGATGAAATGGAATTTTATAATGTAGTTTAACACTTCGAATTAAGTTTAATTTATTGATGTTATGCTGATGTTTTTTTCCGGTAAATATTGTTATACGAAACAAGCGCGCAAACTTTTAAGAAGCTCGGCCATCCGTGGCATCGCAATAAAACACATGAGGTTTCATATGAAAATATGTGGAATAGAAATTGCAGGCAGTGAAATAAGATTAGTAATTTTAGATGGAGAAAAATGTAATTTTTCTTTAATCAATGTTGAACCAAGAAAAATTACTCTAAGCGATGATACGAATCAAAATGAAGTCAAAGCTTTTAAAGAAACAGTATTTGCATACATGCGAGAAAATGGTGTTCAACATATTGCTATAAAACAAAGGAACAAGAAAGGAGGCTTTTCTGGTGGTGCTGTTGGCTTTAAGATTGAAGGATTAATCCAATTATATAACGATTGCGAAGTATCATTAATTTCACCAGTCGGGATATCTGCTTGCAAAAAAAAATATGAAATATCTCCACCATCTGAACTTGCAAAATATCAAGGAGAAGCATTTGAGACAGCATTTAAGGCATTGCCATGAATAATTTTAATATTGATTTATCAACTGCCCCATTGCCAATAAAAAATAAATTAAAAGAATTAAATTCAGCAATAACATTTCATAAACAAAGTAATAGTGGCTCAAATGGTTGGTTATTCTTTGGAATTAATAATATTCATAGTCAAAAAGTAGCTATTAAATTTTATGACTGGAGTAGTTCTTCGGATTATCATGCCGAACCAAAATATTTAGCATCAATAAGCGCAGATAATGTTATCCCAATATTGGATGCAGCCTATGTAGATAATGACTATGCTTACTTCATTACTCCATATATGGAAAAAGGAGATTTAGATTCTGAAATAAGTACAGGAGTTCGTGGTAATTGTCGTGCAATTTTCTTGGCAAGAGACCTGTTAATTGGTTTAAGTCACTTACACTCTAAAAATCTTTTACATAGAGATCTTAAACCACAAAATATTTTTATATCCGATGACAATAAGGCTATTATTGGTGATTTTGGATCAGTAAAAAAAATTCCTGATGATCAAACAAATGTTCCAGGCTCAGGACATTCTTTGATTTATCGTCCACCTGAATCAGTTAATAATAGTTTATATGGGATTACTGGAGATATTTATCAAGTAGGTATAATTCTTTTCCAGCTACTTGGTGGTTATTTCCCATATGGTGAAGCATCTTGGCTTTCACCAATTGAGTTAAAAAGATATAGAGAAATTCAGGATTCTATTGATCGACAGATTTATGCAAATGATTGTATTAAACGAAGAATTTCAAAAGGGAAGATAATTGATATTAAAAGCCTT
>JAFGJX010000093.1 GCA_016928865.1 Spirochaetota bacterium | reverse complement strand
GAGATGCACGAGCTCGAGGCCATCTGGTCGATACGCCGCTCCAACGACGTGGTGCTCCGGCGGCTTCTCGAAATACTTGATTCCCACCTTGAGCGGATCGAGGACCGTATCGCGGACCTCGACATCCTCAAAAACGAGATCGCCGAATACAAGAGGCGGATAAACGCGAAGCTTACGGAATGATGCTGATGCGCCGCCGGTGAATCGCGTTGTTCGCCCTGCCTTTGCCTCATGCGGCGGTTGCTGTAATTCATATATCGTTTAACACCTGAAAATATTCTTGCCAAATATCTCCGGGTATCTTAAACTAAATTATATAAAAAAAATTAACCCATGGAGGGTTGCGTTATGAAGAAGGTGTCTCTGTTTCTTCTTTACGTGCTGACGCTGGGCGCTGCGGCCGGAATCCTTTCCGGGTGTATAACGAACACAGGCGGATACGGCGGCCTGCTTCCGTTTCTCGCCGGAATGCTCGGGTCATCGGAAAATCATGGCATTGAAGTGAAATACAACAGCTATCTGGTGGTGCCCCCGGGGGGATCGTCTGACTGCGGTGATATTGCTGATACGCGGATCGGTTACATGACATTTCGCATAACAAATATAAGTTCCGGAACTATTGTCATTTCATCTATTGATTTTTTATCGGGTGACTCTGGTGATTTTGAAATTTATACCGAATTATTGTCTTCATCGCTGTCGCCGAATGCCTTCACTGTGTTTGGCGTACACTTGAAGCCAACCTCGGTAGGGAAAAAATCCATCACAGTCGGCATTAATTATGCCCCATCCAAAGGGCCGTTTATCATTACGGCCAGTGGAAACGCGGTCGGTTGTATCGATCTTGACGGGGATGGATACGGGGACGGATCTGAATGCCTTGGCTGGGATTGTGATGATTGTGATGCATCCAGAAATCCGGAGGCTCAAGAGCTGTGCGGGAACTATCTTGATGATGATTGTAATGGCGAGGTGGATGAAGAAAGCTGTTTCGGGTGCAACGATATGGATGAGGATGGGTACGGTACCGGAACCACGTGCCTGGGCGCTGATTGCAATGATTATGATCCCACCGTATATTTTGGCGCACCCGAGCTGTGCGACGGCGAGGACAATAATTGTGATGAAGATGTTGATGAAGGCTGCCCGATGCCGTAATATATTGGACTGAGTATCTCTGTGATATCGTCCCGCTAAAAATTTTATTTGACACAGTGTCCAAAGCCGCTATGGTATCTTCAGAGGGCGGTATATGAAATTCTGTTTCCGGTCATTTCAGGGAGCGGCTCCGGCGGTTCTTGCATTTCTTCTTGTTTCAAGCGTGATTGTTCCGCCGCATGACGCCCATGGCCACGATGAAAGCGCCGGGAAGCCCCGTTCCGCGCGCACCATCCAGAAAGATTATGACAACGATTACATTTTCAACTCATGGTCCGCGGTGCTGACCGTGGAAGGCAGCGGATCGGTCGAGGTGGCCGAGACGTATGATGTAACCACGGACCGGATCCAGCGCGGCATTATCAGGAACATGGGCGACCTGTACAATTCGCTCCTTATATATGATGTGGCCTGCTCGCAGGGATATGCCGTCCATGAGTTCAGCCAGTCCGCGGGAAACCGGTTTACGTTCGGATATTATACGGAGAGAGCGCCCGGGCGCCATCTCTTTACGCTTGCATACCACGCCGCCGGCATGATTGTTCCGGCCGGGAAGGGCGTCCGCCTGCAGTGGCGCTGGAACGCGGAGAAAAATCCGAATGTTGACAGCATCAGGATCATTCTCCCTGGAGGCGTCAGGCCAGTCCGGGTTTCGGCGGTTGAAGCAGTAAACTGGTCCCGCTATCTGCAATTTGAAAAAGAGCTCCAATACACCATAACGGGCAACACCATCATCGTCCATGTAAAGCGCTCCCTCCAGCACTCGCTAGACATTGCCGTTGACCTGCCGGCCAGCGTTATCGACGCCAGATCGATGCGGGAGTTTCTCAATCAAATCACGGAAAGAAAAGAATTTTCCACTCTCCAGGAATACCGGACCGCGGTGTCGGTACATGACGACCGGACGATTGAACGGAAGGACGCATATCTGGCCGCGCCGGATAACGCCGATCGCACCATGATGATGCCGTACGAGAAGCGCTTCCAGACCGCCTACTGGACGGATCAGAATAGGATCAATATGCCGGAATCCGTATACAATACGCTGATCCTGTACGGCCTTGACAGGGAACCGTGCAAATCAGGGGGAAATTCAGGCAGAGGGATATGCATTCCATTCAGGGAAGCGGGCACGGCCCGTACGGAGCTTCGATATGGCATGTGGGGAAACTATAACCCGAATGATCCATTCTTCCTTGATTTCAGGTTCCCGCCTGCCATGGCAAAGATGACCGAACGGGTCAGCTTTGAAATTGCCCTGCCCGCCTTCGTTAAAAGGGAAGAAGTGCGTGTTGCACTCTATCTCGTTCGCGGCTTCAACAGGGGCGTACAGCTTCGCGAGGTCACGTATGAAGGCAGGTGGAACGGGAACAGGCTCGTTGGCGCGTATCCCGCCTGCCTGTACGACGAGCAGTACCTGCTGGCGAGGGTGTTCCTTCCTGCCGCCGGTTTCAGGGACCCGGGCTTTTTGAAGAAGACGGAGATATACCTGTCGCATTTCTGGTGCTTTTACCGCAATCTATTCATAGCCGGGCTTGCTTTTTTCGCGATGCTCCTGGCATCGGCGCCGGCGTTGATCTGGTTGAATAAAAGGAGAAAGAACGCGGTAATCGCCGCTGCCTCGGTTTCGGTTAAAACACGCATCAATGAGAAGGCGGTCAGTGCCGTACGCGCCGAGGACCCCGTCTTTGTCCCCGAGGTTTTTCTTGATCGCGCACGGATCACAGCGGGAAAAATACAGACCGCATGGTCCAGGGGCGACATGCGGCCGGCGCGTAATTTTGTTTCGCAGGGGGTTTATAACCGCCTCAGACTCAGGCTCGGGCTGATGCGCGAGTATGAGAACATGGTGAATATCATGGACGCCTTTACCGTCCGGAGCATCAATTTGATGAAAGCGTCCTTTTCCCGGTCCTATGAGACGCTTTACCTGCATATCAACGCGAGCGTCCTTGACGTTATGGTTTCGGCAGCAGCGACAGGCGAGGAAAGGAGGCGCTCGCTCGATCGCGCAAGGAAATCGTATTTCACCGAAATCTATTCCTTTACCAGGAAGCGCGGCGCGGTTACCGACGCGGCGAAAAACCTTCTCGCCGGACACTGCCCCGCGTGCGGGTCGGTCCCGGACTCGTTTGACGCTTCTAACAGATGCACGAACTGCGGCGCCCTCTGCAGTTCCGGGGAGTTCGACTGGGTCCTGTCCGGGATCACGCAGGGCGGTGAATGGCGGCCGGATTTGCCGAAGGACGCGCCCGGGCTTGCCGCGCTTGAATCCGAGGGCCTGCACCTGGATCACTGGCAGATTGAGGACCGCGCTACCTGTCTCTTCTGGCAGTGGGTTGCTGCGCAGGCGGCGGGGAGTGCGGCGCTCCTTGCCCGCGACGCTACGGATAACTTTCTTGCCGGGTTCACGCCGGTGACAGGGTATTTCGCTGAAACATCGGTCAGCCTGGTTGAACTGATGGAGGTGGCGAGCGTGGACGGCGGAGTACGGGCTGACGTGCTGGTCCACTGGAACGCGGCCAGGGCCCGGGGGAAGGTGCCGGAACACCGCGAGCACAGATTGACGCTGGTCCTCCCCGCCGGGGCGACCTCTCTCTGGGGTTTTGCGGATCACGGCTGTGATTCCTGCGGCGCGCCCCTGCCCGAGAGCGGCGGAGAGACCTGCCCGCGATGCGGAAGCGGTCTCCAGCGAGCTAACAGCGACTGGCTGCTGAACGGGGTTGAAGAGCGAAAATGACCGCCGCCGAAAGAAACGGGCCCGCCTCGCGCTATCCGATTCCATGGAGAGGGAATACGTTCCGCTTCAGATAGGCGACTGTGTCACGCGCGAATTCAAAGCACCTGTCTTTCAGATTGCCCGATACCACGTAGGGGTCGTCGCGCAGGCTGCCCGACTGCGCTTCGGGCCCGTACATCATCCCGCCGATAAGGCCGGCGTAGGCGTCCGATGGCTCGATGTCGCAGAGAGCGGCCCAGGCCAGGGTCCAGAGCGCAGCGGTTTTGAACACATTGTACCCGCCGCCGCCGGCAACCAGGAGCTTCGGTGAAATCCTGACGATAGTTCTTACCGTCCGCTCGTACCCGATACTGGTGAGGTTGAGGTGGCCGAGAAAGTCCTCGCGGTGCGTGTCTGCACCGATCAGGGCGACGGTAATGTCCGGTCTGAATGCCTCGATGAGCGGCGGGACAATCGAATCGAACGCATGACAGAACACCTCGTCGTCGCTTCCCTGGAGGAGGGGGATATTGACTGTGTATCCCTCGCCCTTGCCCTCGCCGATGTCTTCAACGAAGCCGGCCCACGGGTAGATGGTCATGCCGGATTCATGGATTGAGATGCAGAGAACGTCGTCGCGGGCGGCGAATGCGTCGCGCACGCCGTTGCCGAAGTGGACATCGATGTCGATGTAGGCGACCCGGAGTCCGCGGCGCACGAGCTCGGTGATTGCGACGGCCAGGTCATTGATGTAGCAGAATCCCTCGGCATGGCCGGCCCCCGCGTGGTGGAATCCGCCAAGGGGATTGAACACGGCACGGGCCGCACCGTCGGCGAGCATCAGGGCGCCCTGGTAGGTCCCGCCGGAAGCGCCCGCGCTGTATTCCCACAGACCCGGGAACACCGGGCAGTCCTCGGTGCCGAGGCCCGCCTCGAGCATTTCCATGGTGAACTCGCCGCGCTCGGCATGCTTTAAAATCTCGATATATTTTTTTTCATGAAACGCGAAGAGCGCTTCATCAGGAAGAGGCGAGGGTTCCATGACAAGCTGGTTTTTCTCGTCAAGGAGGGAATAACGGGGGAGGAGTTCCATCATCTGCCGCGCCCGCGCCGGCTTGAAGGGGTGACCGGGGCCGAAATCAATGTCCGCGAGACTGCTTGAATAGACAAGGACGTTTCGCGCCGTGAGGTTTTCCTGTGCATCAGACATCATTGCTCACCGTGTACATGCTGGAGAAGGGGGGTATAAAAATCAAATATAAATTTTTTCGCTCCCGGCGCCGGTTATCGGATTTTCACGGCCTGTATCACGCGCTCGACCGATTTCAGGGAATGGCGCTCCCGGGCCATTTCGTCGAAGCCGGGCATGTCCCATACGTCCCGGTCCTGTCCCGTGATTTCGAGAAACCGTGCGAAACCGAGCCAGCGGTAGTATGACACGGCCATGATAGTATTTCGTATCGAAACATCGGTAAATCCCCATGAGAGCTCCCCGTGTACATGCCGCCAGCGTCCGGCATGCTCTCTGTCCGGGGCGTTGATGGCACTGCGTCCCGCGTCCGGCGCGTTGATCCATCCTGGCCAGCGACGGGCCCGGCGGTCCATGATGTAGGAATCGAGATGCGAGCCTCCCGTGCCGGCCACCAGGTAGAGGGGGCCGCCTTCGGTTTCGAAAATGTCAAGGTTGTGATCATGCCCGGATACGACCAGGTCGACCCCGTGTTCCTTGAAAAGGTCGAAGTACTGCGCCATGAGAATTTCGTTTGAACCGTAGTCTCCCGTGGACAGCATCGGGATATGGATCAGGACTATGAGCCATGGTACACCCGTGCTCCGCGCCAGCTGATCCCGGACCCACCTGTATTGCTCCTTCCCCGTCGATACCACAGGTCCGTCCAGGGTTCTGCCCGGTCCGTCAAAGGGATGGAGGCAGATAATGCGCGTGTCGCCGTAATCGATCGCATGATATTCCGGCTGTCCGAAGAAATAGCGGAAGTTGGCGCCTCCATCCCCGACGTATTCGTGGTTGCCCGGCGTAATGATAACGGGGATTGAACCTGCTGCGTCGTCGGAAGAGAAGTGCTCCCGCCATCCTTCAAGGTCGCATCCGTTCCGGACCATGTCCCCTGCGTGGATTCTGAAGGCCGGCTCCTCGTTCGCGGCTGCGTAATGCAGGTGAGCGGCGCGGGTTACCTCCGCGTAATAGGAATGGGCGGAAGAGCTCCGCTTCGTGTTCCCGCTATCGGCCAGGGCCATGAACCGGACTGCCGCGCCGCTGCCGCGCGCCGGCGCGGTGCGGAATGAGCGGACCCGCCCGTCCAGGCCCGGGACGCGGTAGTAGTAGCGCGTCGCCGGCGTGAGTCCAGCCAGTTGGAATTCATGCCGCCTGCCGTCGCCGGGCCTTTCGGCAACCGAAGACATTCGTTCAGGGACCGGATCAGTGCCGATGAGTATTTCGGCAGGAACCTCATGCGCCGCTGGGTCGAAATACCAGATCACGGCTGATGTCGATGCGTCAGCATGTCGCTCCTTAAAGGGGCCGAACTGGAGCACCGGCCCGATTTGCGACCGGAATCCCTCCGGCGCGGATGGCCTGGCCCGGTGAATGCGCTCACGATGCGCGTTGAAATACGTTATCGACAGGACGCAAAACAGCAGAACCATGGCAGGTGTGATGATCGTTATCAATGAAGGAATATATGGCGGCAGTTCCCTGAATCCCCGAACAGCGATAATCGCGGCACGGATGCAGAAGATGCATGCCAGGATGAGCGGCACACCAATTAAAAAGAAAGGGTAATCGAAATGTGACGTTTTACAGAATATGTATACTATTTGAAGACCGGTTATATGAATGCCGATGGCCAGAATTACTATGATTCCTGCTGCCGCGGCCAGGTTTACCAGTGCGATCAGCAAGGTGCGGCGGGCCTGTAGTACAGCGTCGTGATTCATTGAAAGAATAAGGAGGCTCCTCAATTGTGGATTATAAGAATTGGGCAACAGCGGGGAGCGTATATCAAGAAAAAATTATTATATCCAAAAAATATTTGCTTTATTGATGCTGAATTAATTACTGGTGCATGTTGACATCATGTATCATGTACGTTGGCTCTATTTATGGTAGTGTTTCAATTTTGTATCTTACAGAGGACTGCCGTATGGATGAAAGGGTGAAAAAAGTCTTTTATTACCTGGGGATTGTAGCGGCCTTATATCTTTTTTTCTATTATATTCTTCCGCTGATAATCAAATTTCTGGCGTTTGTTTTCAAGGCTGTTTTTTTCATTTTCATGTGGGCTGCGGTTGCCGTTGTGGTTATTTTGCTTGTGGCCCATATTGTGAAAATGGTCAGGAAAGAAATATAAGTCCATTGCCGGACCGGTATTTGTGTTGATTTTAACGGCATTACCGGCAATTATGCCTCCGGAATCCGTTTTCATGGAAAAAATCGATTTACATAAGATAGAAAGAATAGCCCTGGGCGTTTTCATGGGCTTCTGTGTGCTTGGCGGAATCCTGTTCGGCTATGTCACGGTGGAGATCAAAAACTACTCCGGGATTGACAACCTGAAAGCGTTTCAGCCGAGCATTCCAACGCGTCTGTTTGATGTGAATGGCGACGTCATCACCGAACTGTATCGCCAGCGTCGATATCCCGTCTCTTACGAGGATATGCCTCTCTGCCTTATCAACGCGTTTCTCTCCGCTGAGGACCAGGGGTTTTTCGACCATTTCGGCATTGATCCGCCTGCCATCATCCGTGCCATGGGGAAAAATATTATCGCTTCCGTGAAGTCATTACGGCCCGTGATCGTGCAGGGCGGCTCTACCATCACCCAGCAGCTGGCCAAGCGACTTTTTACCTCGAGCGAGCGTACCTTTGCGCGCAAGGCCCTGGAGGCGGTTCTGGCGCTTCAGATCGAGAAGCGCTTTACGAAAGAAGAGATCCTCGAGATGTATTTCAACCAGATCTACTTCGGCCATGGCTGTCACGGCGTGGCCGCCGCGTCCGAGTTCTTTTTCAAGAAAAAGTTCAAGTATCTTACCGCGATAGAAAGCTCGGTTCTGGCGGGCCTGCCATCGCGCCCCAACGGCCTGTCGCCGATCAAGTATCCCCGCCGGGCCGCGGCCAAGAACCGGGATATCCTGAACCGGATGGTCGATCAGGGCTACCTGGACAGGACCAAGGCAGACCGCCTCTACAACGAATTCTGGCCAGCCTTTTTCGATTCGATACTCCTGGAATATCCCACGAAGACCGCTCGATCGAGGACCGTCGACCAGGCGCCCTTTTTCACCGATTACGTGCGACGTATCCTGCTGGCCCGCTTTGGCGAGGAGACGGTCTATAACGAAGGACTGAACGTGCATACCACCCTTGATCTGCGCGAGCAGAAGCTTGCGCAGAGGGTCCTGGGCGACGCGCTGGAGAAGCAGGACAAGGTTTTCGTGGAGGAGAACCTGAATAAAAGCGTGGCTGAGGCCGTCAGGATCGAGGAGTATGAGGGCCTCAGGGTGATGTTCCCGCTGCCGGCAACAATCACGACCTTCGACTGGAGCGGCGCCTTCAAGCAGGTGATGTCCGACGAGATCCTTGATTCGATCGAACTGCTTTCTCTTTTTGCCGAGGCGCCGGGGTGCAGCAGAGCGCTCGAGGCATTCCACTCGGAGCTCACCGGCCTGTCGTCGGTCATGAATGTGGAAGGAGCGATCGTGGCGATCGAGCCGTTCAGCGGGTACATCAGGACCATGGTGGGCGGATCGAGCTTTGACGTGGGCAACCAGTACAACCGGGCCGTGCAGGCGAAGCGCCAGCCCGGTTCCGCCTTCAAGCCGTTCATCTACGGCGCCGCCATAGAGAACAAGCTGGTGACCACCGAGACTTTCCTCCCTGACGCGCCGATACTGAACATCGACGCGATCGGCAATTCCTGGACGCCGGGCAATTACGAAGGCGAATACCGGGGCATGGTCCCGCTGAGCAGGGCCCTGGCCGCTTCTCTTAATATTATATCCGTCAGGCTTTATGACATTGTCGGTCCCGACAAGATCATCGATTTCGCGTCGCGCATGACCAAGGTGCCGCCGACGGATTTCGGCGCAAACCCGTCCCTGGCCCTCGGGACCACGGAGCTGACGCCCTTTGAGATGGCCACCGGCATGGCCATTT
>JAFGJX010000011.1 GCA_016928865.1 Spirochaetota bacterium | reverse complement strand
TTTTTTAATCGATGATGTTCTCTCTGACATTGTTCCTACCTACAATATTACTCCGGGTAGTAATATTCTATCTATTATTATGAGGGATAGCAAGAGGCTGCTGGTTGACTTCAAGTGGGGCCTGGTTCCCGCCTGGGCAAAGGACCCTTCGATTGGACAAAAAATGATAAATGCCAGAGGCGAAACCGTGAGTCAGAAACCCAGTTTCCGAAAGGCATTTAAATTACGACGTTGTCTTATTGTTGCAAGCGGTTTTTATGAATGGAAAGGGGAAGGAAAGATAAAAATCCCGTATTATATACGGCTTGCATCAAATCAGCCTTTTGGGTTTGCCGGTCTTTATGAGACATGGATATCCAGAGAGGGAATGGAATTGCATAGCTGTACCATAATTACCACAGAAGCCAATGATGTTATGAAGCCGATTCATGACCGGATGCCGGTGATTATTCCTCGACGAAAAGAAGACCTCTGGATCAGTAGTGCAACGTCACCGGATGAAGCTCAGGGACTGCTGATGCCGTATCAGGATGAAGAGATGACCGCATATCCAGTATCGACCATTGTTAATTCGCCAAAGAACAATTCAGCAGAATGTATCACACCGCTGTGAAATGCTACTCCCCTTTTTTTTCAGTTATATGCATATTAATGACGGCTTTCATCACTTCAGTCCCGGTTGCATCTGTGACGCTGACAGTTACCGGAATGGATCCCTGGGCTGGTATCGTTTCCCCGGGTATTGAACAGACCCCCTTCAGATTAGTTCTCGCGATTTTGATATAATCAACCTTCATCCCCTTGGGTATCCATCGCAGATTGGCTGGGAGGGCCGCATCAAGAGCCATGCCACCTGCAAGTTCGCATAGATTACACATTGCAATTGCATGAACGCTTTTTAGGTGGTTCCGTACGGCTCTGCGGTTATTCATTCTTATTTCACAATATCCTGGCTTCAGATCGATAAATCGTGGCTTAATGGTTTTAAAGTAGGGCGCCATCAGGCATACAATCTTTGAAAAGATATATTTACCCATGGGCAACTCTCGCATTTTGTCATATACGGATAATGCTTTAATCATATGGCCTCCCTATTTATTATTTGAATTTAGTTATAAAACTGCTCAGAATGCGTTTGAATGCGTCGATTTCCTGTTCGGTGAATCCTTCTTTTATCATGCCGTTAATTCTTCGGGCAACCACCTTGGCCTTTTCAGCTGCAATGACTCCCTCGGGCGTAATGCGGATGATGTTTTTTCTCCTGTCATTCGTATCCGCCTCCCGCCTGACCAGAGCATTCCGTTCAAGATGATCCACATGCCGCGTAACTGCTGCATTATCAATTGATACAATTTCACTCAACTGATTCATTGAAAGACCATCGCACATTGTAAGCGCCATGAGAATACCCGCTTGCGCTGAAGACTTGAGCGCCTCTTCGTTTATGCATTCCCGCTTCATATAATTTTTTAGCGCGTATCCCGCTTTAGATATTAAAAAGATGAGTCTATCGTCCATATCTTCTCGCCAAATATTTGATATGTCAATAATTGATAAGTCAAATATTAGTGCAAGCTTTTTTATGGGAAAAGGACGATGTTAAAAATAAAATACTAAACAAATGTTGACTTAATTTGGCGGTCTCTTATATTGACTGTAGGGGTGTTACTCTGACCCTCAAGAGGAGGTATTCATGCGGGCTGTTGAAGTGCTTAAGATGCCCTGCGATGCATCTATTGCATCCATACACAGGATCGGCTCGTCCGGCTCCGCGCGTTTTCCGCTGTTTGCAGCAAGAATCCCGGCCGGTTTTCCTTCACCGGCTGACGACTACGTGGAAAAGGGTCTGGATCTGAATGAGCTTTTGATAAGGCATCCTTCCGCCACCTTTTTTGTGCGTGTGTCAGGCGAATCGATGACAGGGGCGGGAATCCATTCAGGAGACGTTCTGGTGGTTGACCGGGCCGAGATCGCACGGAATGGCAGCATTATTATCGCCGCCCTGAACGGGGAACTTACGGTAAAGCGTTTTATCCGGGAAAACGGCCGCGTCTATCTTGTTTCGGAAAACCCGAATTACGCGCCGTTTGAAGTGACAGGTGAAACGGGGTTTGAGGTATGGGGCGTCGTGGTTCATGTGATTCATAGCTTCAAATAATACTGTCTCCGGAAAGCGGGCCGTCGGGGCGCAGATAAAATTTTTTTATCAATTTGATTGTCCTGTTCGTATATACTGGTGGTGCAATGCAATACTATGGATGAGGATACGTTAAATGGAAACAACGCTAAACATTCATGTCCGCATTTTAGAAAAAATATCACTGGCGGCCAGATCCAGAGGCATATCACGCTCTGAGATGATCATACTTCTTATAAAAAAAGCCATGGATGATATTCCTGACCCGGCGCGTATCGGCAGGATGGTGAGGTACCAGAAAAGGAATATGCCGACGGAATGGCGCACGTTTCATGTGCGGTTGCGTATGGATGATTATGAATTCTTCCTGGATTTGAGGAAGTTGCTAAAGATGTCTGTTTCGTTGATTCTTGCATACGCTGTTAAGAAATTCTTGGATAAGCTGGTGACAGCTAATACTACCGATAACTATCAGTATAGAAATTATGTTGTTATTAAGGAGTATATTGACAGCATAGTATCCTGGAGATTCATTTGGGGTTACCCCCCCAAGATTGGACGAATCATCCGATAGTGGTAATCATATGAAAAATCTTTATTTTCTTGTCGATTGCAACAATTTCTACGTTTCCTGCGAGCGGGTCTTCCGTCCCGGACTTCGGCAGAGGCCCGTGGTGGTGCTTTCCAATAATGACGGCAACGTGGTCGCGCTTTCCAACGAGGTGAAAGCCCTGGGGCTTCCCTTCGGCGCTCCCTTTTTCAAGGTGAAGAATTTTATCAGCAGTCACGATATTGCCGTGTTCTCATCAAATTACTCTCTCTATGGCGATATGTCGCGGAGGGTTATGGATTGCCTGGGCCGGTTTGCGCCGGAGATGGAGATCTATTCCATCGATGAGGCGTTCCTGTTTATGCGCGGAATGAGGGGCGATCCGGTTGAATACGCACGGCAGATACGCGATGTCGTGAATCAATGGACGGGAATACCGGTAAGCATCGGCATCGCACCCACGAAGACTCTGGCGAAGCTGGCAAGCAGGATCGGCAAGAAGGACCCCGCGAGCCTGGGAGTGTTCGCGCTTACCGACCGCGCTTGCGTGGATTGGACGCTTGCTGCCACGGACGCTGGAGACGTGTGGGGCGTGGGACCGCAGTACCGGGACTTCCTGCGCCGTAACGGCATCACGACTGCCGCACAGCTTCGGGACGCGCCGGACAGATGGGTGCGGCGCGCCATGACGATCATGGGCCTCCGCACCGTATGGGAACTGCGGGGTGTGCCGTGCATCCCCATCGACGAGCTCCCCGCGCCGAAGAAGGGGATAGTGAGTTCCCGCTCTTTTGGGCGGCCGGTCGAGCGCCTGGATGAGCTTGGCGAGGCTGTTGCCGCGTATATGAGCAGGGCGGCCGAGAAGCTCAGGGCGCAAAAGAGCGCCGCGGGTTCCATCACGGTGTTTCTTTCCACCAACAGGTTCAGGGAGAACGAGCCGCAGTATTCCAACGGCATCGCCTGCCGTCTGCCGGTCCCGTCGTCGCACACGCCCTATCTTGTCCGCATTGCTAGCCGGCTGCTCGCGCGGATCTACCGCCAGGGGTATTCCTACAAGAAAGCGGGGGTGATGCTCTGCGAGATACTACCCGAGGAGGATGTGCAGCCGGACCTTTTCAGCGGCACCCATGACACGGAACGCGGCCGGCGCCTGATGCGGGCGGTAGACCATGTCAACCGCGACATGGGGCGTCATACCCTGCGGTTTGCGGCCGAGGGGAGCGTGAAGCCCTGGCAGATGCGCCGCGAGTTCCTTTCCGGCCGCTATACCACGCGCTGGGATGAGATCCCGGTGGTGCGGGCATAAGGTTCCCCCCTTTTTCCTTTTATTTCTCCGATGTAATATCGATGTCGGGATAGAGCTGCTGTAATTATTTGATAAAGGTCCTGAATGCATCCCCGGAGACAGGGTCTGTAAGTTCCGGCGTCAGCTCGACAAGATGTTTTAAGATGAATATTCTGTTTTTAATTTGGGGATGGGGGATGGTGATGTCCCTGGTTTCCATAACAATGGTGTCGTAAAGTAAGATATCCAGATCGATCGTTCGGGGGCCTTTCGGTAAGGCTCTGGTCCTGCCCAGGCCGGTTTCAGTCTGCTGAAGGTGCCGGAGCAGATCGAGTGGTGTCAGGTCGGTTTCTATCAGGATGACCTGATTGAGGAAGCGCGGCTGGTCGAGATAATCGACCGGATCGGTCTCGATGATTGTGCTTTTTTTTATAATTATCGTCCCGGGGTTTGATGCGATTGCGTCAGCGGCCGCATCGATGTTTTTCTTCCGGTCGCCCAGGTTTGATCCGAGGCCGATATAGACGAAAGCCATCTACAGTTTATCCCGGTAATCGTCGCCGCTGATCTCAAGAATGCGGCACATCTCCTTGATGCGGGAAAGGATTCTGCCCTGTGAGAGGTCCTTGAGGGTTTTGTGCGGGTTGGTGTTTGACGTGAAGATGGTGAATTTTTCCGCTTCGTAGCGGGCGTCAACCAGGTCGTACAGGGTTTCCTGCTTCCACTCCGTGTCTTTTTGTATCCCAAAATCGTCAATTATCAGGATGTCAACATCTGCCAGCTCTTTTTCAATTCTGGCTGATTCGCCGTAGGTCTCCGATCCCTCATGGAAGGTTTCCTGAAGGCTTTTGAAAAAATTCCGGGATATGCTTATGAATCTTCCTTCGACTGCATGGCGTATGATGATTTCGGTCAGGATGATCGACGCGAGCAGTGTCTTGCCCGTGCCAGCGTTGCCCCACAGGTAGAGGCCCTTTTTTACGTTGGGGAACTGTTTGACAATGTCATAAGCGGCATTTTTCGCTTCATCCGCCTGTTTGCTTACAGATTTGAAATCATTGAGCCGTTTCCATTGATACTTTTTATTTATCCCTGCACGGTTGTATATCGTGTTTATCTTTATAATTTTCATGCGGGTTTCCCGGCAGGGGCATTCCTCAATTTTTCCATCCTTATAGTAATAGAATGGATCTTCTCCGCCGCAGAGGCATTTCGTTATAATGCATTTCGGGCAGGGAGTCAGCGCGTCTTCCCCGAGCGTATCGTAATGCGGGTTGTGGATAATGCCCGTTCTGTCGCAGAATTCGCAAAATCGGGTTTTGTTCTGGGATTTAGTCTCGGTTTTCATGTAATATCTGATATCGAACTTTTACGATTTTATAATGCGGGGATAATGTCAACAAAATTTATCGTGACATCTTATCCGGGGTCACCGGATACATTTTGAACTGAGGGCCGGGGTGGATTTTATTGGCAGAAAGACCGTAAAAGTTAGAAAAAAATTGAATTTTTACCATATTTATGCCGATATTGAACCTGTGGCAGTGCACGCAGAGGAGTGTAGTGCGGCCATCGTCCGATCCATTATGCTGAAAGAGGTTATTCTATGAAATCAAGAAAATCGAATAGTCTGATTATTGCTGTTCTGGTAGCGGCTGTTTTCCTTGGCTTTGGATTCCAGTCGCGGATGTTTGCGCAGCAGAATGAAGATAAAAAAGATTCCTCCCTGAAAGACGAGTTCAGTGATGTAGAGGTTACCGGTTGGAGAATAAGGGATTTCAAGCCCTACATCAAAGCGATTGAAGAGCTTGAAAAGCTCAACAAGGAATATTCAGACAATCTTCTGAAGCTCGCGATCGATGAATATTCGACCGCGCTGGATATTCTGGAGGACATGGAAAATGAAGTCATAAAGATTAAGGCCGCCAACAAGGAGAAAAAGAACCTGAACGAGCGCTGGTACTGGCAGGAGATCGACCGCAAAAACCAGGAGCAGCGGCAGGTCGCCATGAAAAAAATGGAAGCCAAGATGAAATCGGTCACCTACCTGACACGGTCCATCGATTATCTTGATCAGATTCAGCACCCGGAAGTCAGGCAGGAGCCGAAGTTCCTCAATTTCATGAGCCGCCTGTTTCAGGTGTACGTGTCCACCCAGTACGATCTTCAGAATTTCAAACCCTGTATCGCCATACTGGAGCGCTATCTGAGCATTTCCGAGGAGAGCAGCAAGGATATATGGGCGTATAAATACCTCGCGAGCTGTTATGGGTATATGGAAAAGGTCCTGGCAAAGTACAAGCATGCGTCCGAGGATGAGATCAACACCTACAAGAACAAAAAAAACCGCAGCATGCTTCAGGCGGTGGAGCTTAAATACGGCATTGATTCTCCCCACTACAAGCACATGCAGGAAGTGGTCGAGCAGGATGAGAAGAAGGCCGAGCGGATAAACGACTTCAGATAATGGATTTACTCTTGATGTGAGACGGAACGGAGACCCCCGCCTGAAGCGGGGGTCTTTTATTTTGTGTATGCTGTTTCCAATATTCTTTTAACGCGTCTTGTTTTTTCCTGCCGCTTTTTTTCTGGCTTTTTTCAGCTCACCGTCCATGATAACATGAGCGAGCCGCGGGAAATGGCGCGCTATCGACCAGAGGAGCCGGGATTGTCCGGGCATAATATAGAACCTTTTTTTTACAACACCCGCGATCAATTTTTGAGCTACCTGTTCCGGAGAGAGAAGGCCGCCTGTTTCCGACATGAGCATTACTTCGAGCGGCTTTGACCTGTTCTCCTCCTCGAACCCCGGGGTCTCGGTGTCGGGGGGATAGAGAATGGATAAGGCTATGTTGTACGGTTTGAGCTCGTTTCTGAGTGATTCGGTCAGGCCGCACAGGGCGTATTTAGTCGGCGTATACGCGGCGTATCCCGCGATTCCCATGAAGCCGAGCAGCGACGAGCAGTTAACGATATGACCTCGACGCTCCCGCAAGAAGTGGGGAAGCATGGCCAGAATCGGAACGAGTTGCCCGTAATAGTTGGTATCCATATGTTTTCTGAAGTCATCAATTGTCATGTCCTGAACATACGCGGGTCTGGCGTAACCGACAAAGTTCATGAGATAATCCGGCGTGCCGTTTTTACGGATGATGTCGTCCAATAGCGGCATGAAGGCTTTCATGTCGGTCGTGTCACAGGCCAGGGGGATCACGTTCTGGGTGTCACTGGAACATGCTCTTTGTATCTCTTCTGCCGCGGCAAGGAGGTCTTTTTTATTTCGCGCGATGATATATGCGCTGCCGCCGTTTTTTACGAATTCTATCGCCACGGCTTTCCCGATGCCCTTTGAACCGCCGGTAATAATTGCTTTTTTATGCGAAAATATTTTTTCTGTTTTACTCATATCATCCCCTGAAAAATACAATTGGTAATTGAACGTAGAAAAATTCCAGTAAAATGCTCATGTCAATAATTATATTTTCTGGATAATGACTGACCTGTCATTCAGATCATGGCAAGTTTGATGGCATTAGAACGTTATTTTGTTGCATATATGATACTGAGTGTGGATTTTTAAGCAAGCAGGCTGCATTAAAGAATAACCGGTTATTCATACAGACTAACATCTGCCAGTATCAGTAATTAGAAACAAATAAAAAACATGCTTGGCATAGAACTTGCATAATATAATTTATGTTGCCTTTTGCTGGAACGTGTGGTATTTGTTTCCCTCCTTGATTTTCTGCGGATGGTAACATTTAAGCAATGTATCTGTTTTGTATATTTATCAGCATGGTAGTTATTGCTGGTAAGTTTTTATCTATTATTATTAGTACGCATTTTTACTGTGCGTTAAGTTATAATATCTAATATGTAAAAGGACATTGAAATGACAGCGGTAACCGGGAAAAAAATTTTAGCTCATCAAAAAAACAATGATGCGTATGAGATAAAGGCTCAAACACTGGTGGAGGTTCTCGAACAGAGAGCGGAAAGAAGGCCTGATTTTCTGATCTTCATGGATCTTAAAAATCGCGAGAAGAGGGTATCCGCCACGGAGGTTCTGGAAAAGGCGCGGGAGGTGGCCCAGTATCTGCTGGCGCGGGGGATTAAAAAGGATGACAAGGTCGTGGTCATGCTTCCCACGGGAGCCAATTTTGCCTATATCTATTTTGGCATACTTATCGCCGGCGGTGTACCGGTGCCGGTCAGCCAGCCGGCTGGTACCAGCAATCTCGCCAAATACCTTGATAACCTCACCCATATTATTCATGACAGTGAAGGAAAATTTTTTATAACCTATGAGAAAATTAAGCTTATAGCAGGCAGCCTCATGAATATTTCAGATCTGGTGGGCGGCTTCCTGTTTGACGATGAAATACTTGCGGATCCGGTGCCTGCAGAACGGCATAAGGAATTTCCCAGAGTCAACGCGGATGACCTTGCATTGCTCCAGTATACGTCCGGAACCACGGGAAAGCCGAAGGGCGTCATGCTCTCTCACAGGAACCTGCTTCACAACATCCATGGGATTGGTGTGGCAAGCGAAATGAGGGCCGATGATGTCGGAATCAGCTGGCTCCCCATGTATCACGATATGGGGCTTATCGGCGGATTTCTTACAACGCTCTACTGGGATATTCCCCTGGTCCTGATGTCGCCGGAGGCCTTCATTTTCCGCCCCATCTGGTGGATGGAAAATATATCCCGTTACCGGGTCACGATGGGCGTGGCACCCAATTTCGGGTATCACTATTGCGTTACCAGGATCGACGACGCCGACCTGCACCGACTCGACCTCAGCTCATGGCGGCTTGCCCTGAACGGCGCGGAACCCGTGGACCGCATTACCCTGAACAAGTTCCTGGAGAAATTCATGCCCTGCGGCCTGCGTGACGATATATTCCTCCCCGTGTACGGTATGGCTGAAAACAGCCTTGCCGCAACGTTCCCCGCACTTGACCGGACAACGGTTGTCCGCCGTTTTGTCAGGGAGAAGCTGGAAGCCGAGAATATTGCCATAGACTCAACGAGCCAGAACAACAAGGAATACATAGACCTGGTTTCTGTCGGCTTTCCGCTGGTGGGACAGGAGGTAAGGATCGTTGATGAGCGCGACAGGACCCTGCATGAGCGCGAAGTGGGCGAGATCTGCGTTAAGAGCCCGAGTCTCATGGGCGGCTATTACAAAAATCCGAAGGCCTCGAGTGAATCAATCATTGACGGGTGGCTCCATTCGGGGGACATGGGCTTTATCCTTGACGGCATGCTGTTCATATCCGGACGCAAGAAGGAGATGATCATCAAGCGCGGGAAGAACATATATCCGTATGACGTAGAGAGGATCGCTTCAACCGTAAAAGGGATCAGGCTCGGCTGCTGTGCGGCGTTTGACGTGCACAACGAGGAGCAGGGCACCGAGGACCTGGTGCTCGTGTGCGAAACCACGGTCAGGGACAAGGATGCACTGGAGAAGTTGAAGCAGGAGGTCCACAAAGAAATCCTCGCAAAGCTCGGCATTGCGCCGGACGATATCAGGCTTGTGCCGAAGGAAACGATACCGAAAACCACGAGCGGCAAGACCCAGCGGTATCTGTGCAAGAGATTTTACCTTGAGGGAGAACTGTTTCCGAAAAAGAGCAGGAATATCCTGGTGCTGGCACGAACTTTCCTCCTGAGTCATTTTCATCTGTTCAGAAGGCGTTTCAAGCAATAGGCCGCCGAAGCAATGAAATTTCGGCGCGCTAAAAATTCATTGTAAATATTAGCGGGTATTTCAATATGTGACGATGCGGGTCGTACCGCGGTCTTGATGAATGCGTACCATCATAAAGAGGAGAATCATATGGGAGTTTCCGGCGATCAAATAAGAAAAGATTTTATTGGAATAATCGCAAAGCTGGCGGGAAAGAAACCGGAACAGATACAGGACGGCGATCGGTTTCTGGAGGACCTGGGCTTCGACAGCCTCAAGAGCATGGAAGCGATTTCACGCATCACCGAGATATACGATTTCGACCCGGACCTCGATGAGATCATGGTGCTCCAGACCGTGATAGACGTGATACAGTATCTTGAGAAAAAGCTGGCCTGATCTTCCCCGGGCCGGGCGTGATGACCTATTATGAATTTGCGAGGATAGTTCCATGAGTCAACTGATAAG
>JAFGJX010000092.1 GCA_016928865.1 Spirochaetota bacterium | reverse complement strand
TTTACCCGTATAATCCTGAATTCATTGTCCATGAGGATGAACGACTCGTCTATGTTCGCTATGATGCACTCGCTCACTACCGCGGGCGTTATTTTCAGAAACTGGTAGCGTACGATGGCATACCAGATCCCCCCCATCCAGATGATGAAGAGTATAGGAGAGATCGCCTTCGTATTGTAAAAATCCAGTTTGGACAGGAAAATTTCATCAGTCGTCACGATAACGATCGATATGAGCATAGCCGTTGCAATGATTCTCCCCTGCCTCCGTTGCTTGTTCGTCGCGGCCCTCCTGGTCCAGATTATGAAGCATACTGCCCCCGCCATCATGCATATAAAATAATAGAGGGCGACATACACGAGCCACGGAGAACCGTAGTCGGGCAGGAACTCCCAGTAGTCCCCCACCTTGACGAAATCCTTAAAAAGGATGTTGCCCGTGGTGGTGCGGTAAAAAATGGGCAGAGCCGGAGCGTATATGCCCGCAATTACCAGGGCACGCAGGGGAATCAATTTAGTAAGGGCCAGGCAGAAATGAACGGTCAGCGGATAAAAAATTATGTTGAACAGCGACCCGAGGTGAAACCAGAAAAGGAATCGCTCTTTCGTATCAGCGGAAAAGGCGAGTGATGCGAGAACGGCCCAGAGCGCAATGCTGAGACAGACGAGGAAAAACAGCCGGTTGACGGGGGACTTGGAGTCAAGCCGGATGGCGTGAAAACCAAGAAAAATATATACTGCCCAGGCCATGCTGGTGAGAAAAGATATTACATTCATCGCTGATTTCCCGTTATAGGAAAAACTACATTGATCCGGGCCGGCAGCTCTATTCATCATACAGGAAATTGAATCTATTCAGTACAGGCCCGGGTATACAACTGGCCTTGTTGTAGCCAGCATCGTATAACAGAAGACATTTTTCAAGACAAATTGCGCCGGGCAGTGGCATAAAATTATGCCCTGAACCTGTCAAAGGATTGCGCACCGCGCGTAAATTGAGCAAATTGCCTGAAATATTAAAAGAGTGCTTACCCGATAAACAGTACAGCAGAGGTTGGAATTATTTACAAGAGAATTTTCAGGAATTATTAATGAAAATTAAATACCGCGGTCTCTTTTTCATCCTGAAAGTGGCGCGATGATAAAGGGCTGTGCGAACAGGAAAACGGATAATGAAAAAAACATGTTTATACGAGTATCCTCCGGGGGACAGATGAGGCGGATGGATTACAGCAGCGTGATGATATCCGCGAATATGCTGTCAGCGTCCCGCGCGCCGTTGACAGCGTGCAGCTGTCCCGCCTTCCGGTAGAAATCGACCACGGGCCGAGTTTCCTTGTTATAGACACGCATCCGGTTCAGTATCGTTTCTTCATTGTCGTCCTGCCGGTGAAAGAGCGGCCCGCCGCACGCGTCGCAGACGTTTTCCTGCCTGGGAGGCTTGTTTGTCGAGTGGTAGATGCTGTTGCACTTCCTGCATGAGAGACGGCCGGATATGCGCGAGATAATCTCCTTTTCAGGCACGTCGATCAGAATCGTCGCGTTGATGGCGTGGGATTCCGAAAGCTTTTCCGCCTGATACAGGGTGCGGGGAAACCCGTCGAGTATGAATCCGTCCGGGCAGGTGCGGCCGAGATGGTCAAGGATGACCTCGGTGATAAGCTCAGCAGGGCCGATTTCTCCCCGGTCCATGTACTGCTTGATCTTTTTGCCGAACTCCGTGCCCTCCGCGACCTGTGCGCGCAGGATATCGCCGGACGAAAGGTGAGGGATGCCGAACCTCTCCCTGAGCCTGGAGGCCTGCGTTCCCTTGCCTGAACCGGGCGGGCCAATGAGCACCAGTTTCATTGCCATCAGTCGAATTCCTTCTCTTCCACTTTGCCGGTCCTGTCGTAGTATGACCAGGCGCCGGTCTTTTTTCCGTTCGCATACGGGCCCCGCGAAACCAGCATGCCGGTCTCGTCGTAGTGCTCCCATGTCCCGTTCTTTTTGCCATTTGAATATCGGCCAAGCGCCTGTCGCTTGCCGTTGGGGTAAAATATCGTTGATACGCCGTTTCTCACGCCGTTCTGAAAGTACGAGTTTTCCTTGGTTGTGCCGGTTTCATAGTATTCGAACGACTTTCCGTTTTTTACGCCGTCCCGGTAGTATTCCTCAATCATTCCGATTCCCGATTCGTAGTATACCACATGGCGGCCGTTGCGGATGCCGTTTCTGTATTCGGTCTCCGATCTGGTTTTTCCCGATGGATAGTATTCCTTGAGCTTGCCGTCCAGAAGGTCGTTCATGAATGTCATTTCAGCCAAGACCTGTGAGGGGTTTGTTCCCTTAAAGTAAAGTTTCCACTGGCCGTTCTTCTTGTTGCCGGCCACAGGACCTTCAGCCATGAGGGTTTTGTCCGGCCAGTATGCCCGGTAGATGCTTCCCGTACTCGGGCCCGTAATTACAATGCTCTGAGCCAGGTCAGGGAGGTCCTTGAAGTTACTTCCTGGTCCCGCACATCCGATCGTCAGCGCCATAATGCTGGATGCTATGATAGTTGCCTTTCTGCGCATGTATAACGTCTCCTGGTAGATATATCCACAAAAATTGCCTCTCCGGATAACCGCTCAATCCGATTGAACGAAAATATTGACTTCTGGAACAAAAATCGTATTTTCCAGGGGATTTTTATCCGAAAATGTAAAGAGAGATAGAGTTGACTATCTTTGAGATGATTAACCGATTAGTCAAATATTTTTTTACAAACTGAATGAATTGACGGTTTGTAACATATGTACAGGGGTATACGATTATGATGAGATCATTGTGGACCGCGGCATCGGGGATGGTGGGACAGCAGTTTAACATCGACACCATTTCCAACAACCTCGCAAACGTTAACACAACGGGCTTCAAGAAGATGCGGGCCGAATTCGAAGACCTGATATATCAGACCCTGCTCATGGCCGGCACCCCTGCGACCGAGGTGAGCGAGGTGCCGACCGGCATCCAGGTCGGTCACGGGGTAAAGGTGTCCGCCACCCAGAAGATGTTCGCGCAGGGTTCCCTGCAGAGCACGGAAAACAAGCTGGACCTGGCGCTCGAGGGGGAGGGATTTTTCAAGATACAGCTCTATGACGGGACCTTCGCCTACACGCGCGACGGCTCGTTCAAGATAGATTCAAACCGCCAGGTGGTGACCGCGAACGGCTACCTGCTTGAGCCGCCCCTTGTCCTTCCGGAGAATTTCATCGCCGAGAGCCTTGCCATCAGCCAGACGGGGAGGGTGACGGTGAAGGTGGTGGGCGAGGAAGACCCGGTCGAAGTGGGTCAGATCGAAATATACCGTTTCATCAATCCCGCGGGCCTGCAGAGCATCGGCGGGAATCTCTTTAAGACGACCCCGGCGTCGGGAGAGGAGATCCCCGGCATGCCGGGCATCGACGGCATGGCGAAAACCCACCAGGGATTTCTCGAGATGTCCAACGTCAAGATCGTGGAGGAGATGGTGAACATGATCGTGGCGCAGCGTGCCTACGAGGTGAACTCCAAGGCGATCCAGACGTCTGACTCCATGCTGGCAACGGCGATAGGATTGAAGCGCTGATGACAGCCCGGCTCTGCGCAATCTTCGTGACACTCCTCTGCGGCGCGGCGGTGGCGGCTGATGTCGGCCTCTACCTGTATCCGCGCGCCGAGCGCGGCGACAGGGCACTGGCGATTGCGGATATAGCGAATATCGAGGCCGACGCCGTCACGAAGGCAGGGGTCGGGTCGATCGTCATCGATGATGCCCTCTATGCCGACGGATACCTTGACCGGAGTGAAATCATCGGTATTATTGAAGAACACGCTGGAGGAAGCATTGCCGTGTACGGCAGCGGGGTGCGCGTCGTACGTGCGGCAGCCGACCCCGAAACAGCGGGCGGGCGGCGACATGTCGTGAAGTCGGGGAGCCCGGTAAGGTTTCAGGTGGTCTGCTCCGGCGTTCGCGTGGAGCAGATGGGCACGGCGATGCAGGACGGCGCCGCCGGTGACGTGATACCGGTACGGCTGAAGGGCTCCGCGGTTG
Source organism: Spirochaetota bacterium (assembly GCA_016928865.1). Lineage (GTDB taxonomy): Bacteria > Spirochaetota > UBA4802 > UBA4802 > UBA5550 > RBG-16-49-21. The sequence goes on along the minus strand of JAFGJX010000092.1, from coordinate 13,393 downwards.
GACGCGGGGTCATACTGGATGAACGGACGGTCGAACTGAAATTATGAAAAGGATATTACTCGTATACGCGCTCCTCGTCGCGCTCGGGTGCATTCTGAACGCGAAGACCATATGGCGCGACCGGAACCCCTACGCGACTGACCAGGACCTGCGGGCCGGTTCCGTCATTGTCATTAATGTCAACGATATCTCCGAGATGCGGTTCAATCTCACGATGAGCGACAAGAGCACCTCGGCTGTTTCATCGAACCCCGACATGGCCATAACCGGCTTCCTTCCGAAAGTCGCCGCTGACCGGAGGATCGTCAGCGATGACGGCACGCAGTTCGCCATGAAGGGCCGGGCGTCGTTCTCAATCGCCACCCGGGTTCTCCGCAGGGTGGGTACGATGGTCAGCGTGGCCGGGAGCCGGACCTATACCCTGAATGGGGTGACCGACATCATTACCGTTACGGGTCTCGTTGATCCCGCCATGATCAAGGGACGGAGCGTCGATTCCGGAAGCGTGGCTGATTTCAGCATGGAGATCAGGGGCGTGAAGCGGGGGGTCAATATCGAGCGGCCTCCGATCAAGGAAGGGGAAACGGCGAGCACCGGCCTGACCGAAGAGGAAAAGCAGAGGATTATCATAGATTATCTGAAAAAAATGCTCGGGGAGCTGACACGGTAACGCCATGAACGTACGCGCAATCATACTTGCCCTGGCGGTGGCGCTCGCGTGCGCCGCCGGAGGGAACGCAGCGGTGTCGGTGAAGGTCAAGGACCTGTCGTACATCGACGGACTCAAGGAGAACCAGATTTACGGTTACGGTCTTGTCGTGGGACTCCCCGGCACGGGGGACACGAAGAAGTCGCCGCTTACCAAGTCATCGCTGAAAAACCTGCTGAAAAACCTCGGCATGGAGGGCGACGACATCACGTCCGCGAACACCGCCGCGGTCCTGGTCACGGCAAAGCTCCCCGCGTTCGTGCGCGTCGGAGACCGGGTCGACGTGACCGTGTCATCGATCGGGGACGCCAGGTCCCTCGAGGGAGGTATACTCATCCAGTCGCCCCTGCGGGGCGCGGATAACCAGGTCTACGCGGTCGCGCAGGGCACGCTCGCGGTTCCCCGCATCGGCAACAGCAGGAGGACCGTTCGCACGGTGGGGCAGATCAGCGGGGGCGCGGTGGTGGAGCGCGAGATCCACCCGGAGATCGTTTTTCGCGACAGGGAGGACGAGAACAAGAGGTACATCTTCATCGTCCTGAAGGAGTGGGACTACACCGTGGGGAACAGCATCATCAAGGCGGTGGCAAGTAAATACCCGGAATCGTCCCCGGTGCTGGCCAGCGGCGGCAGGATCCAGGTGCGCCTGCTGAACGATGTGAGCATGCCGGAATTCATATCAACCATAGAAAATATCGAGATTACCCCGGCTTTCCGCGCGAAGGTCGTCGTGAACGAGCGGGACGGCACCATAGTCACCGGCGGCGAGGTAAAGCTGTCCGCCGCCATGGTGAGCAGGGAAGGGCTTACGGTGGAGGTCCGCGACACCGGCACAAAGGTTTCGGCCGCTGAAATGGGCGATTCCGCCACGGTGAAGGACCTCGTGGAATCGCTCAACGCGACCGGCGCCACCACCGCGGACATCATCGCGATACTGAAGGCGCTGGAGGCCTCCGGCGCGCTTCACGCAGAATTAATTGTAAGGTGACACTCATGACCACACCAGGAACAGCTCCGCTTTCCAATCAATCTTTCAATGACGTCGATTTCGCCTCAAAGCTGGTGCGCGTCCGGCAGGCGGCCGGGACCCCGGACGGCCGGTCATCGGAGGCGTTCGGTAAGGTGCTCTCCGATACCATCGAGGCCGGCAGCGCCCCACGCGCAGCGGGCAGGACGAAGCAGGACAAGCGCCTCTGGGACACCTGCATCGAGATGGAATCGCTCCTGGTGGGGAGGATGCTCAAGGAGATGCGGAAGACCGTGCACAAGAACGGCTGGCTGAACGGCGGCTTCGCCGAGGAGATATTCGAGGACATGCTGTACGACGAATACGCGATGAGCCTGTCGCGAAATTCAAACCTCGGCATGGCGAAGATGCTGTATGATGAATTGAGCAGAAAGGTCTGACGCGGCGCCGCGTCAGCGGCACAGGTCGCCGTATTTTTTCAGGGTCCGGGGGCAGTAGGCTGCGAGCTCCGGGCCGGACAGGCGGTCCATCCGGACCGCCTTTTTGCCGTCTGTGATATGCTCTCTCTCGATAACCACCTGATTCTCGGAATCGCACCGGATTTTATCCAGCGCCACCACGGTGGCCGCTGACTCCCGCGCCGCGTCGAGCGGCATCAGCTTTCCGTCTTTTGTCGCCTGCCGGTATTTTTCCGGATCGGAATATTCCCACGAGGTGATCTCTTCCAGGTCGCGCTCTGTCTGGCAGATGTAGAGCTTCATGACCTGGTCCAGGCAGAATGCCGGCGCCGCGATAAGGAGGAGCGCGAACGCGGCGCGCCGGGCGAATGCGGGCAGGGACGGTATGGTTTTGCTTTTAGCGGGCATCTTTCAAGGGTACTGCAAAATTCTCTCTCAGGGCGCCGTCTTTCCGCCCTTCTCCGCGTCCTTGAACCGGAAGGTATGCGTGACATATCGCTTCACCGGCGGCTCCGGGAAGGTGATGCCCTGTACCGCCTTCACGATCCCTGACTCGAAAGCGGGATCGTTGAAATCGCTGGTCACCACCTCCACGCGCTCGGGCTCGCCGTCGGTGTCGACGCTCCAGTCCAGGGTGACGTTACCCTCCCGCACCGCGGGGTTTTTCGCGGTGTAAGTCTGGTAGAGCTTTTTTATTGAAGGGTATATTTTCAGAATCTGGTTCTTGACCGCCCGGTCATAGGGGTCGTCCCGGCCCTTTTCACCGGCGCGGCGGGAGTCTTCCACCAGGCCGGCGATCCGCGACAGCCGGAGCTGGGTGACGGCGAGGGCCGTCCCCAGAACGGCTACCAGTACGGCCAGGACGATGACCGGGTAATGCTTTTTTATCTCGGCGTTCAGGTCCATTGCGGGCATGCCCTATTTCAAGGTGAACACATACGCTGCGCCTGCAGAACTTGCGCTGTTATTTGCGCTCGCTTCACCATCATCGTTGTCTATGCCCTCGTTGCTGTCCTCAAACTTTGCTCCCACCACAATATTATAACCGCTCACTCCAACCGAGTAACCGAAGTTATCCAACTGTCCCGCGTTTGAGGCCTTGAGATAGGCGTCCTGCGTCCACGCATCCGAGACCTTTTTGAACACATAGGCGGCGCCGAAATTGCCGCCGGTATCAGGATAATTAACGAGACTCCCCTCCCCATTGTCATTGTCGATCAAGATCACATTGCTGTCTTCATACAGTGCACCCACAACAATGATATTCCCGCTCACCGCAACCGAGAAGCCAAACTGGTCACTAATATCCAATGTGGGAGGCTTTAAATACGCATCCTGAGACCAGTTTCCAGAAGTATTGGCTGGATTCTTGAATACATAGGCTGCTCCTGCATTACTCGCCCCATTTTCAGCAACAGTGGGAAGGTTGTCGGAATCGTTGACTAGAGTCACGCTGCCGTCTTCCTCCGGAGCTCCAACAACAATAGTGGTTCCGTCCACCGCAACCGACGTACCGAAAGAATCACTTGCCTCCGTGTTTGACGCTCTGAGATACTGGTCAAAGGTCCAGTTGTTCGACACCTCCCTGAACACATAGGCCGCGCCCGCATTGCTTCTGGAATTGGCTACGCCATCTTCGCTAGTGGCGCCCACGACAATGATACTGCCGCTCACCGCGACAGACTCGCCGAAACTATCTCCCGCTTCCGCGTTTGGCGCCTTCAGATACGCATCCTGATGCCATTCCCAGCGAGGTCTGAAAATCGTCCCTGTATTTATAAGCTTAAACACATACACCGCGCCTGACGCGGACGCACTATCGTCCGCACTTGCGGTCTCGCCGTTGGTGATCGTCGTCTGGCTGCTGCTTTCACCCGTCGCGCCTACGACAATGGTGTTCCCGCTCACCGCGACCGAGGAGCCAAAATTATCATTCGCATCAGCGTTTGGCGCTTTCAGATACGCATCCTGAACCCAATCAATCGTCTTCCCGTTGTCAATTCCCTTGAAAACGTACACGGCACCCGCATTTGACGCATTGATATTCATCGGCGTTTTCGGATACCCGTCGTTATTGGTGATTGTCGTCTGGTTGCTGTCTTCATATGGCGCGCCCACGACAACGGTATTCCCGCTCACTGCGACCGCGTAGCCAAAATGAACGGTGGCCACATCATTGTTTGACGCTTTCAGATACGCGTCCTGATACCAGACACCCGCATCGGTCTTCCTGTATATATATGCGGCGCCTGAGTTGGCAATACTATCATCGCTGCTAGCCGAGTTGTTCAAATTATTGACCCTCGTATAATTGCTGTCTTCCCTGTACGCGCCCACGACAATAATACTGCCGTCCACCGAAACCGCGTGGCCGAAGTAATCAGATGCATCTACGTTCGAGGCCTTGAGATAGGCGTCCTGCACCCACTGGTCAGACCATATTGCTGACAGGGTAACACCGCCAGTTTCCATGGGAAGGGTCTCTCCCGGGTTGTAGGTTGTGCCGCTCTTGTCCCATCCGGCAAATACGTACCCGGTATTCGTCAGGGACCCTGAACTCAATACCGTTACTTGCTGGCTCACCAGGTAACTTGTCGTATCGACCGGCGCGGTGCCGCCGGTATTGCCGTTGCCGTCATAGGTAACCGAGTACGTGGGCAGCTCGGTCCATATGGCATAGAGTGTTATATTGGCGGACCCCATAACAAAAACGCTACCCTGGGTATAGAGCGCCGTGGTTGCAAGGGGGTCGGTGTTCCATCCAATAAGGCTGTACGTCGTGGGGTCCACGTATCTTACGAGTGACCCCGGATTTCCCTGCACCGTGACCAGGTCCCCTTCTTCATATGCAGTTCCGTCAACCGGCGCATCGCCGCCCGTGCTTCCGTTCCCGTCATAGGTCACGTTATAGGTCGGGGCGACCAGCAGGTTCCCGATCGGCAGGCCTGCCGTGGTAAGACCGCCGCCGATATTATCGAACGCGCTGTCTTCAAAACAGCCGAACAGGCCGATGAAAAGCGCCAGCAATGCCGCCGCCGTATAGGTTCTGGTTTTCATATGCACCTCTCGTGTTTTCCCGGGGACAGGCCCCTGTGTTGCCGGCCGGGGACGCGCGCGCGTCACCCGCACAATCAACCGATCCTTCCCCTCGCTGAAATCTTCTTTATGAAAGCCCCGGATGCGGGGCTACAATATCACCATCAGCCCGAACCCGGCGCCGATGCCGCTCATGTCGGTCTTATCCTTGTCCATAAGCATGCCCCAGCTCCCCTGGAACTCGAAGAAGAGCGAGACCTTTTTCTCTATGGTGAAGGCCAGCCCGGCGGACCCGTCAATGCCAAGGCCCGGATAGTCCTTTGTTGAGCCGCGGTACGCGTACCTGAACCAGGTCCCCCTCACGGCCGCGCTGGCATAGGGATAAAAAAACGCCGAGATGAGATAGCCGAAGCGCGCGCCGAAATAATAAGAATTGATGAAGGACGTTATCTTCGAGCTCCCCCGGTACATCGGCCCGACGAGCGACATGTAGATCTCAGGGTCCTTTTTGCCCGTGCCGTAGAGGAACACGCCGCCGCCGAAGAGCGACACGATCCTGTTGATGGCGCCGGTGTAGTCGAGCGAGGCCCCGTGGTAGTATTTCACGTAGGTCTTGACCGGCGAAGAGAGCGGCATGAAGAACCGGTACGACGCCATGATGCCCCGCGGGGTCTCGGGCCTGACATTCAGCGGGTCGGGCCTTGTTTTCGTGATTCACTCAACCTGCGACCTGGCGTAAACAGACTCCCTGGCGGAGTCAAGGTCTTTGCGCACCGTATATGAATCGCGGTCCTCGCCCACGATATGCCCTTCGATGATGTCGCCGTTTTTCAGCTGGATGAACTGCTTTTTCTTGAAGTTGTCGTTATACAGGGTCCTCAGCATGTTCCTGCGGGACACGACCTGCTTCTTCCCGTCCTTGAGGAGTATGGTCAGGTTGATGTCCGTCTCGTCCGTCACGCGTCCTTCAAGTATGATGCCGTTTTTTAAAAACACGTAGTCCGCAGCCGCGGCAAACTGCGGTATCATGAGAAACAGGGAAATACAGAGCGCTGAGATGATCTTATACGGATTCATATGCGTTACATTACCTCGTTATATTCAGGTTACTTGATTACTTTCATGCTCATGATGTCCTTCTTCGGCACCGTCATCGTCCTTTCGGGAGTTATGACCCGGAAGTCCTCCGCGCCCCGGGACATGATGGCGCCCCGGATGACCTTGCCGTTGTACAGGGATATCTCGTCGATCCGGTTGAAGGTTTTCCTGATGTCTTCCATGGTCCTGTTCTTTTTCATAAGGAGGGCCCGCACCTGGTCCTGGGCCATCTCCTTCCTCACCTCTTGATTTTGCGAGCCGTCAATTTCGTTCTCTATTTCAAGCACGGAATTCCGTATTTGATCCAGTTCTTCCCGGCTCTTTTTTTCGGGTTCCTCGATTATCGGTATCGCATGTATTTTCCTGAGGGAGTTCTTCTCTTCATCGCTTATCTCGCGCAGGTTTACCGAGAGGGACCCGCGTCCCTCCTTCCCCGTCGCCGGCTGCTCGATGACTTCAACGGTTTTTCCCGCCGCGACAGGGACCTCCTTTTCGACCTTTGCAAGCTTTTTGCCGGTATCGTCATGGCGCACCGCCGCGGTATCAACCTGTCCCTTTGATACCGCGACCTTTGACTGGCCGTCCTTGTAGGTGACGCTGAACTCCGTCCCGCGGACAGCGGCCAGGGCGGTTCTGGTCATGATTTCCAGCTTCATCTCTTCCTTGCGGACAAGCTTGCTCATGACCGATCCTTCAGACACGAACATCTCAAGGTTCATATCCTCGATCCTGATTATCCTGAAGGTGGTCTTTTCATCGACTCGTATAACGCAGCGCTCGGAAAATTGGATCGCCGCGGCGGAATGCTCGCCCGTGGTCAGCACGTCACCCGTCATGATCCGGTCGCCGGTCGCCAGTTCAGTCTGGCCGCTCGCGGACCGCTGCACGCTCACCTGGCCGATTTTAAATGTAACAACACCATGATCCATTTTCGCTTTTCGGGCGCATCCGCCCGGTACGAGAAGGAGGGAGAGTGCTATGACAGACAAAGCCCTTGTATGCGTAGTAGACATGGATATATTCCTTGATGTATTTAATAATCAATAATTGGATAAATGAATTCAAATAAACCCCTGTCCTCAACAACTACCGGAGAACGGGCTTTATTAAAGCCTGCCTTTTCCGCAAAAATGCACTATAAAAATATCATCAATCTGATAAAATAACAATACAATATTGTATAACGTGTAATTTTATAACGATATCCAGCTTGTTTTCTGGAAAATTGAAATGTGAAATCCATTACTCCCGGATGGTGGAAAAAAACAAGCCAAAAACAGGAAAAATAGCAGAAAATATCATTCTATCAATTATTGAGATAGAATACAAGTACGTGCGATCCTGGCGCCGGGATAACCGGCAATCTGAACAATTTCCAAGCGAGAGTACATTAACGTAAATATTCTTGACTATTTTTATTACATCAAAACTAATTATAAAAAATTTGTTGCGATACCGCAGTCTCACGCTTGCGGGGAGCCCCGGATTGGGGCCTTTTAAGGGGCTTGGCTCTTACATCCTATGATAATTACTATTGGCATAGCTGAAGGTGTATAGTATGAAAAAGAGACTCTGTTTGATTTTCACGCTCTCTGCGTTGTTCATCGGCCCAGCGCGGCAGGTACATGCTGAAGAAAAAAATGGCGTATGTATTTCCGGCGACTGTGTAAACGGGGCAGGCGTCATGAGATATGCCGATGGCAGCATGTACCGGGGACAATGGAAGAACCGCAAGGCGGACGGCCAGGGGACGCTTACCTCCTCTAAAGGCGATAAATATGTCGGTCAATGGAAAAACAATATGATGCACGGGAAGGGGACGCTGACAACCTCTGACGGTCATACATATGTAAGCGAGTGGAAAAATAACAAAATAAACGGTGAAGGCACCTATACTACTCCCGGGGGCGATACCTATGTCGGCTCGTTCAAGGATGGGAAGCTGGACGGGCAGGGGACGCTGACATCCGCCAACGGGGAAAAGTATTCCGGCCAGTGGAAAAATCATAAGAAGCACGGAAAAGGAACCTATACAAACCGTTACGGCGATCAATATGTCGGTGAGTTCAAGGATGGAAAGTTTGATGGCCAGGGGACGCTAACATACACCAAGGGTGATACCTATGTGGGCGAATTCAAGGACGGAAAGTTCCATGGGAAAGGGACGCTTACAACAGTGAGCGGTGAAAAGTATACCGGGGAATGGAAAAACCATAAGAAACATGGAAAAGGAACATATACCGATCCTTATGGCAACACCTATGTCGGTGAGTTCAGGGATGGAGCGTTACACGGGCAGGGGACGCTAACCTCAACCAATGGGGAAAAATATTCCGGACAATGGGAAAATAACAAGAAACACGGACAGGGTAAATATACAAGCCCGTATGGCGATACCTATGTCGGCGCGTTCAAAGAAGGTAAGCTGCACGGACAGGGGACATTGACAACCTCTGAAGGCGACAAGTATGTCGGCCAGTGGGACAATGATATGAAAAACGGCCATGGCACCCTCTATAAAGCAGACGGCTCCGTGCAGAAGGGACGCTGGAAAAACGATAAATATATCGGCAAATAATAAACAGGAATCCGGTTTCGGCCGGCGACGCCTGTATTCTTCCTGCTTACCGGATCCCGGTCTTCAGGCTGTTGAGCACTGCGTCCATTCTCCCGTTTGTGGCCAGCTGGTTCGGCAGCGAAAGGATCATCTCCACCCTGTCTTCGGATCCCGTTATAAGGAGAAAGAACGGCACGTAGTCGCTGAGGGGAGGAATGGGATAGAATGCCGTTGCCTCCCACCCGCCGCCCCTGATGAGCTTGAGCGGTATCCTGCCGACGTTCGAGAGCGCGCCTGATATGCTGTAGAGTCCCCTCTTTTTCCTTTTGTTTATTATCATCTTCGCGGCCGCGGTAAGGAGCCAGATGGGAATATAACGGACCAGATCGTCGCCTTTGGTCAGCATGGCCTCGCGCTTTTCCTTCAGCTGCTGCTCGATATCGGCTGAAATCTGTTCCGGCGTCGTGTCCTTCCTCACCTCGATGTAAACGGCGTATGAGAGATTCGCGGTTGAAAGAAGCTTCGGCTGGTGCTGGCGCATGTCGACCGGAATCGCGAACCTGACTATTCCGTCCGAGTATTTCCAAGCCTCGCGCGCCACAATTATGGCGATCTGGCCGAGGAGGTTGTGGGGCCTGCCCGATAATGTGATCCTCCGCCAGATGAATCCCTGCTCGTCCCCGTCGATGGCGCCGGTAGGCGGGAGGTGCTCGGTCGGGTAGGGGGTCCGATAGCCGGCGTCAAGGCTTTTCGCCAGCTCGGTATCGGTTACAGCGGACCGCGAGCCGACGCACGGCTCGCCGCGGAGGGCGCGCATGACGTCAAAGACCCAGGTGAAGGAGCCGCCGCCGTCCATGACTGCGTGGTGCGTCCTGAAGATGACGCGGGGCATGGTCTCGTCCGGGAGGAGGAGGACTTCGCAGGTGGGTCCCTTCTTCAGATCAAGCGGCTTTTTCAGGAAGGGCGCGTTCTCCCACCCGTTCCCGGACCAGCCTGAATTCCTGATCTCGATGACCGGCGGGGCCACACCCGAATCGACCCAGCGGCACGACCCGAGCATTCCCCGCAGCACCAGGCGGCTTCCCGGGTTGGCCTCCGATGCGGCGGCGACCGCGGCCCTCCACTTTTCGACATCGAGGACGCCTTTTCCCTCGAACACGCCCTGGTTCATCATGGGCGGCGAGAGTTTGTTCCCCACGACAAACAATCGCTCGTTAAATGAAAGTTTCCTGGTATATCTCCCTGACATGACACACATCCTTGTTTTGAATTAAATAAAAAAGTATTATTTTATACTGGCGCGGTTTTCACGGCGCCTCTTTATTGCGTTGTATCAAGGCCCTTCACGATATTGTCAAGCGCCGTTTCCAGCCGTCCGTTCGTCGTCATGTTTCCGGGCATATTGATCATGATCTCGCTCCTGTCGTTCGCCCCTGAAAGCGTCATCATGAATGGCACCATCGGGGCTATAAGCGGTACGGCGTAGAAGGTCCGGCATTTGAATTCATCGCATGAGAATTTTTCGACATCCACCCGGCCGAGATTTGAGATAAAGCCGGAAAATCGATAATGACCGGACTTCTGGTTCCGGGAACCCTCCATCTCGATCCCGATGCGGAGAAGCCAGATCGGAATAAATCTGGCGATTTTATCCTCCCAGGTGATTTCCCCATCATAGAGGTTGGTGACCCGTCTGTCAATCTCTTCGGCCAGCTGTTCCACGCCGGCGTCCGGCTTGATATCGATATAGATGGCGTTGGCCAGGTTGCTGGTGGAGCGAAGCCCTTCGCGGCGGTAGCGGAGGTCTACCGGTATCCCGATACGCACGTTTCCATTGCCGTGGCGCCGGGCCTCACGGGCGGTCAGCAGCATCACGCGCGCGAGCAGGCGGGGGTGCTTGCCCGGGAGCGTCTTTCTTCTCCACACGGGCCGCGTGTCGTCGCCGTCGGCATTTCCCGCGAGGGGAATGTAGGTGTGGGGCAGGGACTTCTTCCTCTTGCCCCACTGCACGTTGAGAAGGTCATTCTCCGTCATGATGAACTCGGCGCCGAGGGGCTTTTCCCCGCGAAGCACGCGGAAGACGTCCTCCGCCCAGGTCATGGTGCCGCGCCCGTCCATGATGGCATGGTGGCTTCTGAACGCGACACGGGCCGGGTCGCCCTGAATCAGCACCACTTCGGCGTTGGGGCCCTTTCTGACAGGGAAGCTGGTATGCAGATAAGGGGCGCCTTCCGAGTGCAGGCCGTCCCAATCGCTTCCGTCAACTTCGCGAACGGCCGGGGTGATCCCGGAATCGATCCATTTTTCAGAGCCGTACATTCCCCTGAGCACGATCCTGCTCCCGCGGTTCGCCTCTGACGCGACCCGTACAGCTTCTTGCCAGCGTTTGACGTCAAACCTGCCCGTGCCCTCGTACATCGGCTGGTTCACGCAGGGAGGGCACACTCGGTCTGATGCGAGCCAGAGCCGCGTCGAGTTGGAAAGCGGTCGGTATTCCGCGCCGGCGGTTTTCATTTAGGCTTCCCCGGCTTCATCTCATTTTGTATCCGGTCGATGAGGGCCTCCATGCGGCCGTTGTTCGCGAGAACCCTGGGCATGCTGATGATAATTTCAAATACCTGCAGGGGGGTATTTCTGAACATACCGAGAAAGAGGGGGATGGCGTCGACGCAGGGCGGAATGCCGAACGCGTCAAACGGGGTCAATCCGCCGCCGATGAAAATGTCGCGGGGTACTTCGCCGATATTGGAGATTATACCGGAGTTCCTGTACAGGCCGGTCAGGTTTTTTGTCCTGATTTCACTGACCAGCGACCTGCGCAGCAGGGAAAGCGGCATATACCTGACCATCTGGTCTCCCCAGTAGAGCTCACCGTCTTTTTTCCCTTCAAGCTGGTGCTTGACGTCCTTCGTGAGGGATTCGGGACTGCTCTCCTTGTCGATGTCGATGTATATGAAATTCGTGAGGTTGCCGAGGCTGAGCTCTTTCGGGACCCTGGGCCGCAGGTCGACCGGCACCGCGAAGCGGACCGGGCCGTCGCCATGGCTCCACGCCTCGCGCGCCAGAATCATGGCTATCTGGCCGAGTCCGTCCGGGTACAGCGCGCCGTTCAGCTTTATTCGCCGCCAGGTGAACCCGCGCTCGTTTCCCTCCGGCTTGCCCGTCGGGGCAATATACTGGTGGGGTTTTGGGACCCGTCCGCTTGATTGAAAGCTTTTAGCCGCCTCAACCTCGGTTATTTTGGAATTGAAGCCGATCGGCTGTTCGCCGTTCGCGGTCCTGACAATGTCATAAAGCCACTGCATGGTGCCTTTCCCGTCCATGACCGCATGCATTGTCTTCAGGCAAATCCGTATCGGATTTCCATGTATGATAATGAATTCGCAGGTGTGGTCATAGGGGTCCATCGGCTCTTTCAGAAATGCCGGGGCCCCTTCCGGACTCATGCCGTCCCACGCGCTGCCGTCTACCTCTATGACCGGAGGGGTCTTTCCGGAATCGACCCAGCGGGCGAATTGCAATTTGCCTTTCAGGACAAGCCGGCTTCCGGGATTGGCCGCGGACGCGGTTTCAACCGCCTTTTTCCAGAGCGGCACGTTCAGCTCGCCTGAATATTCAAGTATCAGCTGATTCGCAAAGGGAGGGCATATTTCCGCATTGGCAAGGTATACCCGTTCGGTTGCGGTTACTGGTCGTGTAAAATTTTTTGTCATACGATGATCGCTCCGAATATTTTGAAATGTTATTTCAGATGATACAGACTGAACGGTGTCAACGAGGGGAACGCGGACCGCGGGTTGTCCGCCGCCGGCGGATCATTGCGAGAACTTTCTCCTCTCGGCCATCCGGCGTTCCGTGTTCCTTCTGTCGATACCGCTTTCAGGGCGGGCGTCTCCGGTCCTTCTGTCAACGGCCCGTCTGTCAGTTGTTCTTCTGTCGCTGAACCTTCCATCGATCAGACGTATCCTGGCCAGCTTCGGGTTGACCAGCAGGTTCTTTTTTTTCCTGAACAGGCCCAGGCGCGGGTCGAAAAAGGCGTTCCAGCGGAAAGATAGAAGCGCCAGGAGAATGAAAAGCCTGTAGGCGCCCCGCATGTTCGTCATGTACATGAACGCCCACGCATCGCCACGCTCTTTGTGGTCGAATTCGGCCGGCATCAGCTTCTTTATCTCTTCCCTGAACTGGAACTTTTTCTTGGTCCAGTCAAGGTGCTGGGAGCCGGGAAACAGGTTTTTCACACAGAACGGATAGTCGGGATTGACGAGGCACAGTTTGTATCTCTCGAGATATGCGCGATGGATGTTCACCAGCTCCTCGGAGGGATGGTACGAGTTGTCGTATTTCTTCTTGTTCCAGTAGGCATTCCGATAGTAGTTGTTGACCACCTGAGGGTTGGCGGAGATGGAGACATAGATGAACTTTTTGATAGATTTTCCCAGGTCGAGCTTCTTCATGAAATAGAGGAAAGCCGTTGTAACGATGTAGAGCGCGATGTTGAAGCCCTGGCATTCCTTCAGAACCATGGTCTCGTCATTGGTGAAGAAGCAGTACTCGTTAATAAGGAGAAG
>JAFGJX010000091.1 GCA_016928865.1 Spirochaetota bacterium | reverse complement strand
TGATCCTGGCCGGATTGCCGCCCACGATGGCGTAGGGCGGCACGTCCTTCGTGACCACCGCGCCGGCGCCCACGATCGAGTTCTCGCCGACGCGAACACCCTTGCATACGATGGCGGAATCCCCGATCCAGGCGCCCCGCTCGAGCACAATGGGGGCGCACCCGCCAGGGGCGCTCGTCCGGTCATGGATGTCATGCCAGTCGGAATCAGTGAGGTAGCAGAAATTGGCCAGCATGCACCCGTCTCCGATGGTGATGGACTCAGCGGAGCTGATCCGTACCCCGTTCATGACGAGCACGTCGTTCCCGATGTTGATGCGTCCCTCAATGGCGCCCATTTTGATGGAGGAGATGTTCGTTCGGTAGCCGTCCCCTGCCACGATCACCACGCCGGAGCCAAGGCTGATGTTGGGTCCGTACACCACGACGTTCCAGATCCCCCACACATTCGGATGGCCGCCGATATGCACGAACTTCCTCTTAAAGGAAAGATGGTAATGCAGGAACGACCGCGCCAGGTAGAAAAACGCCCTGAGGTAGGTAAATGGTGTCTTCTTCGCGTCAGGATCAAACATGACACATCCCCGGTCCGGAGCTACCGGTCCTCGATCTTCGAGAAATCCATCAGGGATGTGAAATGCTTCAGGATGCTTTCGAGCAGCGCCAGCCGGTTGTCGCGCAGCGCCGTGTCCTTGTCCATGACCAGGACCGTGTCGAAGAAGGCGTCAATGATCGGCTTGCCCTCGATGAGGAGCCCGAACAGCTCGATGTAATTGCTGGCCGCGATGAACCGGTCGATGGCGTCAGCGCGCGAGTCGAAGAAGCCGTGCAGCTCCTTCTCCTCCTCGCACCTGAAGAGCGACGGATCGAGGGAGAGCGCCCGGTCCCGGTTCTCCTTGCGGAAGGCGGACACGATATTATTCATCCGCTTGAAGCCCAGAAGCATCTGCGAGAACTTCTCGTTCTTCCTGAAATCGCTGATGCTCTTCGCGCGGCGGAAAAGCTCGAGGAAATCGCTCATGCCGGTGGAGAGACAGGCGTCGATCTCGTCGTACGAAAGGCCGCTTTCGGAAAAGATCGTTTTCGCGCGGACCGCGATAAACTCGACGATCTTGTCCACCAGTCCCTCGCCGCCCCGGTAATTTTTCGCCGCGGCGGAGAGAAGCCGCTTCATGTCAAGATTGATCTCGTTTTTAATGAGCAGCTCCACGATCGCGTTGGCCTGGCGCCGCAGCGCGTAGGGGTCAGCGGAGCCTTTGGGAATATTGCCCACCGAAAACGAGCCGAAGATATTGTCGATCTTTTCTGCGAGCGACACGACGATCGAGACCATTCCGGACGGCAGGGGCTCGCCGCTGAAGCGCGGCTTGTAGTGGTCCTCTATCGCTTCGGCGACCTCGGCATCCTCGCCGTCCTCCCCGGCATAGATCCTGCCGATCTTCCCCTGCAGCGAGGGGAACTCGAACACCACCGCGGTCATCAAATCGGTCTTGCTCAGCCACACGGCGCGCTCTATCTTTTTCATCAGGCCCGTTTCCAGCGCGAGCTGTTCGTTGATGATGCCCGCGATTGCGACCATGCGCTGCGACTTGTCGAATATCGAGCCAAGCTCCTTGTGAAACATGACCGTCTTGAGGGACTCGACACGATCCGCAAGCTTCGCCTTCCGGTCCTCATCATAGAAGAAACGCGCGTCGTTGAAGCGCGCTGTGATAACGCGCTCGTTCCCCGCCCTGACGTTCGCCGTGGGCGGGTTGTTTGAAACGACCAGGAACGTGTCCGTCAGCCGCCCCCTCTTGTCCACGACGGAGAAATATTTCTGATGCTCGCGCATCTCCGCTATCAGGACGATATCCGGGAGCTTCAGGAATTCCCGGTCAAACGTGCATGTGCATACCTCCGGATTCTCGACCAGGTAGGTCACGGTTTCCAGGAGCGCCTCATCTTCGAGAAGCTCGCCGCCGGCCTTGCGAGCAGCGGCGTCGAGTTCCTTCCTGATGATCCCCCGGCGCTCTTCCTGATCCACGATAACGCCGTTCTTCTTCAACAGGTCGCCGTACTGTTTGATCGAATCGACGTCGACCATCCGGTTATGCTGTATGTAGTGTCCGCGCGTCTTATTCGAAGAGGCGATGCCGTCGATATCGAAGGGGACCAATTTGTCGTTGAAGAGGATAAGAAAATAGCGTATCGGCCTCGGAAAGGTGACGGACTTGTCGCTCCACTGCATCCGCTTCGGATAGGGAACGGAAGAGACGATCTGCGATATGATTTCCGGAAGCAGGTCCTCGGTCTTTTTCGCGTCGAGCTTTTTTTTAGCGAACAGGTATGCGCCCTTCTCGGACTCACGCTGGAAGACGTCTTCGGCTCTGATGCCGTTGCCCCTGACGAACCCCTCGAGCGCCTTCGTCGGCTTCCCCTCCGCGTCGTAGGCCGCCTTGACCGATGGCCCCTTAAGCTCCACCTCTTCCTCTCGCTGCGAACCCGCAAGCCCGTCTATGAGAACCGCGGTGCGGCGCGGCGTGGCGTAAACCTCGATCCCGTTGAACCCGATGCGGCTTGCGGTCAGGCTGTCCACGAACACCTTCTTCATCGCTTCGATGGCGGGCGGGATATATCCGGCCGGCACCTCCTCTGTGCCCAGTTCCAGTAAAAAATTCGCATTGGTAAGCATGTGACTCGCTCCGGTGCCTGATTATGACACCTCCCGGGAGTGCCGACTGGCCCGGGAGGCGCTCATGCGCGGCGTCTCAGGTATTAAGGAAATGCGGGGACGGAAATGAGTCAATACATTTTTTTATCGCGCATCAACGGCCGTCAAACCGGGATGGAGAGCCCGTCGGCAGCGGCTGTTAAATCCATCCCAGTATGCCGGCAAACACGATGAGCATGGCGGCGTTCACTCCGAACAGGGTACCGATAACTATCTTCTGCGTCCGCGGGCTCCAGTCAAAACTGTAGAGCGACACCACCCAGAAGGGAATGTATACCGTGATAAACACCGGGAACGCGCCCCACCAGGGATAGACCCACACGAATGCGGGCGTGCGCGCCAGGAAGATCTCGAATACCGAGTAGAAGGCCGCGTTTACTACCGCGATTAAGAGACGGTTGTTAACGCCCAGGATCTTGATCTTCGGGTCTTCGGGAAGTATTTTGCTGAAGAGGAGACCCGATATTGAAAACATCAGGCTCAGCTCAACGCCAACGCCGACGAGGAGAAGGAACGCGGTGCCCGTGGGCACGGTCCAGAGCGCATGGCCGGAAAAATGCTGTATCAGCGCGTTCATTATTTCGTAGAACCAGTGAACCATGTACAGGGAAAGCCCCGCTGCGATTCCCTTCCAGTTTTTCTTCGCGATCTCGTTAAAGTACACGTAAATGACGAACGCCAGCATCGGGATCACGTACCATTGAAAGGGTGATCCGCTTCGCAACAGCTGGAGCGCCTGTGCGGTTGCCTCAGGATTGTTCAGCATAGTTGCCTCCTTTGTCTGTTATTTGGAATCATCTGCAGAAAATGAAGGGTAGCATGTCGGCATATGATTCTTTATGCCGTTTATGATATATTGTCATCATGCCTGTCAGAATACATGGCTCTGTGAATCGCATCCAGGAGATCGTACATTGTGTATGGTTTTTGAAGAAAGGCGTAATTACAGTCGACAATCTCCCTGCTTTGACCTTCCAGCTCTGTATATCCGCTGCAGAGCAGAACAGGCATGGCCGGATTATTTTCTTTAATGAACCGGACAAATTCAATTCCGCTCTTATCCGGTAAAACAACATCACTGAACACGAGCTGAAAATCACCTTGCTGCTCTTCATATATCGTTATGGCTTCATATACCGTTGTCGCCTCGTACAGCTGATAGCCGTTCTTTGACAGGGCAGCCGTCGCAAAACGCCTCACCTCCTCATGGTCTTCAACGAGAAGTATCCGCTCCCCTCTGCCAGAAAGATTTTCGAGGGGGATGTCGTGCTTCTGTTTTCTGGATACGGAATCGTATACAGCGGAAAAACATATCTTAAAGCTGGAGCCTTTACCCATTTCACTCTCGACATGTATCCACCCATCATGCTGTTTTACAATTCCGTAGATTACCGCAAGGCCGAGACCGCTTCCCTTCCCGGCTTCCTTGGTGCTGAAAAATGGCACGAAAATATTTTCAATCTGATCGGCGGGAATCCCGACCCCGGTGTCCGTGACGGTGAGACAGATGTACTCGCCGGATCTGGCGTTATCCTTTCCCAGACAATCCGCTTCACTCATGGAAACATTCTCGGTCCTGATTGTCAGCCGGCCCCCGTCAGGCATCGCGTCGCGCGCGTTAATCGCCAGATTCAGAATGACCTGTTCTACCTGGGCGGGATCAAGCCGGGCGTTGGCCAGTCTGTCATCAAGATCGGTTACGATCGTGATAGTTTCACCCAGGAGCCGCTCCAGCATGTTTATCATTTCTTTGATCTCTTCATTAACATTCAGGACAACGGGTCGGAGCATCTGGCCGCGACTGAATGTAAGCAGCTGTCGTACGAGATTTGTGGAATTTTCCGCTGCGCGGAGTATTTCCATCGCGTCTTTGACTGCGGGATCATCGCGACCGCCGCGACTGATGATAAGGCTGCTATAGCCTATTATCGCGGTCAGATAATTATTGAAGTCATGGGCAATGCCGCCCGCAAGCCGACCCACTGCTTCCAGCTTTTGAGACTGCATCAGCTGGGCCTCAAGTTTTTTCATCTGCGTCAGGTCAGTTACAACCATGGCGCAGGCGCGGGGACTGCCCGCATCATCTTTGATAAGGACCGCGTTCTGCAGGGTCTGGACGGGCGCCCCGGCAGCTGATACAACGGCCATCTCTCCAGACCAGTTTTTTCTACTTAAAACCTCGGGGATGATTGCATTTTTCAGGAATCCGCGTAAATTCTCAGGATATACATCTTCAAGATGGTTCACCCGGATATCCGGCGACTCGCTCCCGGTGATAATCTTCCTCATGGCAGGGTTCATGTAGCTGATTTTCCCTTCAAGATCGGAAATCATGAAACCCTGCGTGGAGGCCTCGGCAATCTCCTTGAATAACTTCAGTTCCAGATTTTTTTCCCATATCTCCTTCGATGTATCGGCGAGCTCGGTATTCATATACTCCATTTCCTCGTACATGGACTGGAGCTCCAGCACCTTGCCCGAAAGCTCGTCGCTGAGAAGCCTGTTGTTATCCAGCTTTTCCTGCGTTATGCAAAGCGCATTCTCTGTCACTTTCGATACCAGAAGGCTGAGGGACGAAACCACGATAAGGGCGATATTTATGTTCAGCACCGCGCCCATGTACGGCCAGACGTTCTGAATCTGATATCGATACGCTATCAGCGCCGGCATTGATGACACAAAGGCGATCATGACAAGGCTTATGGCTATAAACAATCTCCTGCTCCCGAAAAGCGCCGTAAAAGCAATGACGGAAAACATAAAATAGATGTTGTCATTCGATCGTCCCGAGGCGAACAGATCAAGCTTGATATAGGTCCCGGCCAGCACCCTGAGCGTGACCGCCGCGACAGCGATAAAAGCCGCGAGATCGTAGCGTCCGTTATAGAGCAGATACAGGCTTTCGATGCTGGCGACTATAAGCAGCACGTTGGCAACCGTAATTAAGACAGGATGCGATGATACAGCGGTGGTGAGATTGAGGATGCTGATTACGGCGAGAAGCAGAACAACAACTACCAATATCCAGTGTAATATATAGAGCTTTTGCTGAAGAATAAACGACGCATCAGCATAGCGCGATAATAACCTTTCTTTGAAAAAGCGCATTTTTTTACACTCACGGTATATACAGATATTTTTTCATTAATATTCCTGGATTAAAAATCAAGATTTTTATCAACCGGTTTTTTATTCATCTCCTTGTCCCGGGCTTCTTTCCGCTTTTCGAGCAGCGTATCGGTATACTGCACCTCGAACTTGTCCCATGCCATGATGTTCTGAAAAAATATCTCATACCGGTTCCCATCCAGGCGCCAGTAGGCCGTAAGATCAAGATTGCCGGCAATGGTTCTTTTTACCGGAGGGCCGTGTTTCTTCTCGATAACCTTTATAACTTCATCAGGCTGCGGGTTCGTTTTATTTTTCACCATCTTCACGTTGATTTTATACAAAACACCGTCATGATCAAAGACCAGCACGATAACCGCGACCGGTTTGTCAACCCGGCTTTTACTCAGGACAATCGTTCCCCCGTCATCACGTATGCTGTACTCGCCGCTGAATTCGGATTTTACAATCTCCCCAACCCTTTCCCTGCTCTGCCCCAGCATGAGCTTCCGGTAACCGACGTCATCTCTTGCTGCATGGGCAGGAGCCGCATGGTATATGGCGCTAAAAACAAGCGCGCTGAGAACCAGGACCAAGGCATACTGTTCTGTTTTTTTCATATAAGCCCCTCGAATATATGTGTTGTCGATATATCATGGCTTTTTATGGTACGCAACGAAATTTTTAACCACTTATATTTTAGCACGGTACCTTCCTGCCTGTTAAATAACGAATATCTTCATATTAATAGTTTCCTAATTTCATGCAGCAGTTTCCTATATATACATTAAAGTTTCCTAAAATAACTCATTATTGTTTATTTTAGCATATTTATAGTTATTTTTGAGTGTTTTTTATTTATGAAACTATTATGTATATAAATAGTTTCCATTAATTAATTTTTAGTTTCCATTAATTCTTGACAGTTCCCGTAGTTTTTTTATCTTCACCGTTAATGGTGAACGATACCGCCCATGGCAATTACATAATGAAGATAATCTCAGCAGAAAACGATTAACGACAATAGACCCGGATTCAAACCCAATCCCGGCAATGTGCCGGGATAAAAAAAAGGGGGGCAACATGAAGATAGTATTTGTTATCGACAGCTGGAATGATGGCAATGGCGGCGTGGTGGCAACAAAACGGCTCGTGCAGGAATTAATCGACCGCGGCCACACAATAACCATCGTTTCAACCGGCGCTCACACCGGAAATTATGAATTTTTTCAGATTCCCGGCTTTGGTCTGCCGGGCATGCGGGAATCACTCGAGAGCATGGGCTTTCTCTTCGGAAAAGCTAACGAGAAGGTGTTGCGCAGGGCTTTCGAAGGAGCGGACCTTGTGCAGGTACAATTTCCATTCTTTATGTCCAGAAGGACCGTGCGCATTGCAAAAAAAATGGGGGTCCCGGTCATCGGCGCATGCCACGTTCAGCCGCAGAACGTTATTTCAGCCATGGGAAAGGAGAGCGCGTTGATGGAAATGATGTTTCACTTCCTCTTTAACTTCTGCCTCTTCAAACAGGTGGACGCCATCCATTGCCCCTCGGCATTCGCCGCCGACCTGATCACCAGACATGGCAGCCGCGCCCATTGCCGCGTCATATCCAACGGAATTCCCCGCGAATACAAGCCGCAGCAGCTGGAACGGCCGTCATGGTTTGGCGACCGCTTTGTGGTAATGAATATCGGCCGTCATGCCCTTGAAAAGCGCCAGGAGCTGTTGATAGCCGGCGTTCTCAAGTCTAAATATCGGGACAATATCCAGCTTCTCCTCTGCGGAAAGGGTGAAAACAGCGAAAAACTCAGAATGTGCGGAACCGCCCTGCCCGTAAGGCCCCTGATCACGTATGTCTCACAGGAAGAGAAGCTCCTGTACCTTAATACGGCTGACCTGTACCTGCATTCATCGGTCGTCGAACTGGAGAGCCTCTCCTGCCTCGAGGCCATCGGGTGCGGCCTCCCCTGCCTGATAGGCAATTCCCCATATAGCGCCGCGCCGCAGTTTGCCCTCGACGACCGTTTCATCTTCGAAATGGACGACGCCGATTCACTCGCCAGAAAGATCGACTACTGGTACGAGCACCGCCATGAGCTGGGGACATTGCGACAATCGGTCCTCATGATGGCGGAAAAGTACCGGATGGACCGGTGCGTCGCGGCAATGGAACAATTCCATGCCGACGCGGCCGAAGGTCGAATTAACCGATCGGAGGTCGTGATTACCAACGAGCAGGCGCCACAGGAACTTCTTGCCGGAGATCTCGCGGTTGAAGAAAGGGTCCCGGAATTCGCAGGGGGCGCGTTGAGAAAATGAACCGCCGACTGAGACCGGAAATTCCAAAAGATAAGATTATACCGGTCAATAACAGCAAAAAAATCGACTTCAGCAAGCCGTTCAAATTCATTTACATGGACTGGTGGTACGAGATCCTGATCGTTATCCCGTTTATGATCAGCTATCTCATTACGCTCGGCGCGGCCCTGTTTTTCAGCTTCCGGGTCGAGGGGAGGAAAAACCTCAGGATTCTTCGCTTCCGGGGATGCATAACGATATCAAATCACTGCCACTATTTCGATACGGTGTTCGCCAATTTCGTCGTGCTTCCCAGGGCCCTGCATACCGCCGTTGCGCAGAGAAACTTCGAGGTTCCAGTCGTACGGCGTCTTCTCAGGATCCACCGGGCATTCCCCATACCCGGCAACGGGCGGGGGCTGGAGATGATTACCGCACCGGTCGGCGAGGCGCTGAAGCGGAGACACCATATTCACTTTCTTCCCGAGGGCGATCTGGTAATGATGAGCCAGACCATTCATCGTTTTAAAATCGGGGCATTCGTGCTCTCATACCGGCACCAGGCGCCGATCATTCCCATGGTATACATCATAACTCCCAGAAGATTCAGAGGAAGGCCGATGGGCCGCGGCTGGATACGGATAAGACTCGTTATCGGAGAGCCTCTTTTCCCTCCGACGCCGCGGGAGGACGGCTCCGTTCCACATGAGGAGCTGGAAGAGATGTCTGACCGGGCTGCGTCCTGGATGGAAAAGACCATCGCCGATCATCACCGGGATTGTGCGTCATGACTCAGAAGAAAACATCATGCGACACACAACATGCTTTTGGGCAAAGCGGCATCCTCGCGAGGCTGTTCACGAAACTTCTTGATAAAAAGCTGCCGGCGCTCGCCGCAGCGCTGCTCATTGCCCTTGTCGCCCTCCCGGGACTGCGCCACCTCTCCATCACGGTGAACATTGATGACTTCTTCCTTGAGGACGATCCCGTCCTCAAGGACCAGCGGAAATTCCAGAAGCTCTTTCAGACAAACAATTTCGTGGGCGTGCTGGTTGAATCCGACAATATTTTTTCCCGTGAAACTCTCGAGCTGATTAAAACCGTAAGCGACCGTCTCATGAAAGAGGTGCCCCTGGCAAAGGAGACGACGTCGCTTGTTCGCTTCCGGATTCCGTTCCGCGGAGACATCGCCCTGCCCTTTACAAACAACCGCCTCTCCCTCCCTGACGAGGCCATTGCTCTGTATAAATCATTTTGCAATGCGTCAAACTCCCTCAGGGGGGTCCTTTTTTCAGAAGACAACCGCCAGGCCTGGATCCGGCTGCTCCTTCATCCATACCCTTCAGAAGACAAGTGGGACAGGGAGATGACCCCTCTCTTTTCAGTGGGCAAGGCAGCGTACGACACCGTACGCTCAGTCAAACCGGGGAATGCCCGGCTGACAGCCACCGGCATGCCGGTATATGCATACAGAAAAGAGCTGGAAATGATGAATGACCTGACCCGGATCCTCGTCATCGGAGCACTCGTTGCGCTGCTTCTTACCATCATGATCTTTCGGGACATCCAGGGGATCGCGGGCACCCTGCTGCTTATCTGCCTTTCAACGGCATCCGTTTTCGGTATACAGGGATGGCTGGGAATATCGATGGACAGCGCGTTTATCGCAGTACCCATACTCCTCACCATCGGCGTGTCAATCGGTTACGCGGTCCACATAACACGATTTTTTAAAATTCATTTCCGGGAAACAGGCGACCGGCGCTCCTCCGTCCTGTTCGCACTCGAGAAAAGCGCCAAACCGATTTTATTCACGGCATTCACCACCATCGCCGCTCTCCTCTCCTTCGTATTCGTGGAGATAAAACCGATTCAGTGGGTGGGCATAACCTCGGCGCTCTGCATCTTCCTTGTATACGCCTTAAGCATGCTTCTCTTTCCCGTTGTCCTCGACTGTGGGCGCAACCGGAAGGTTGTCACCGGAAGCGGCTCGAAGCCGGGCAGGATAGAAAAAATCCTTAACCGTTATTCAATGTGGCTTGTGCGATACAGGCGGCAAATTGTTATCGCGTTTTTCGGAATCACCGCGCTTGCCATCACCGGCATATGGCGGCTCAAGGTCGACTTAAACGCCGAGCAGATGATGGGGACCCGCCTGCCCCACATGAAGGATCAGATGAGAATCGCCCGGTCGGAGATTGGCGTAAATGACACGATGGATCTTGTTCTCAATCTTCCCGTCCCCGTGAGTGACGATCCGGAAATCCTGAAAAAGATCGAAAGGCTGGAGAAGGAGATCAGGCTGCTCCCGCTTGTAAAGAAAACCTCGTCGTTTGCAGGGGCTGTAAGGACCCTGAATTTTTCGCAACACGGGTTCGACAGGGCATTTGAAACAATCCCCCGCAACAGCGCCGGGTTGAAACCGCTCCTGGACGCGTCCCTGAGGAGCGATCCGGACCTTCTGAGGAGCTGGGTGAACGATGCTTACACCACGACGAGAATCTTTATCGAGCTCAAGGAGTTCAGCTCGCTTACAATAGAGAAAAACATAAAAAAAATCAGGTCACTGGTCATTGAAAATCTCCCCCGAGGGACCACATCTTTTTTCAGCGGCTCCACCTACCAGATGGCCGTTATGAACCAGTACATAACCAGGGGGCTGGTCCGGTCCGTCATTACCGCATTCGGCGTAATCACCGTGCTGATGATCATCGTCTTCAACAGCCTCCGGTTTGGAATCATCGCCATGATCCCCAACGTATTCCCCGTGCTGGTTGCCGGCGGGGTCATGGGCTTTTGCTCGCTCCCGATGGAATTCGTGACCATGACGGTCGCACCCATGATCCTGGGGCTTGCGGTCGACGACACCATCCATTTCCTTTCGCATCTGAAAGACGATCTGGATCGAGGCGCAGACTTCGCCGTCAGCGTCAACCGGGCATTCTCCATTGTAGGCACCGCCATGACGGAAAGCTCGCTGATCCTGTGCGCGAGCTTTCTCGTGCTCGCCTTTTCACAGGTCAACAGCATCAACAATATGGGCATCATCGCCTGCCTGGGCATAATCACGGCCTATTTCTCAGACCTCTTCGTAACGCCCATCATTGTGGGCACTCTAAAGCAGCGGACATACGGAAGCCGTCACCGGCAATCGTCCGGCTCAAAGGATAACGACAACGCGCGCGTCGTGATCTCCGCATGACATATGACGCCGCCTTCTCCGCAACCGAGAAATAATTATTGACAGTTGCCTGATGCGCGCGTGAATATGCTTATATTCACTATGCCTGTATGACCATGTCAGAAGCCAATATCCAACAGACCATACTCGTGACATTTCACCGACTTGCCATCGAGCGCGGATTGAAAAAAGTCACTATCGACATCCTTGCGAAAGAATGCGGGATATCCAAGAAGACCGTTTACAAGCATTTTAACAACAAGAAGGAGATCCTCGACCGGTTCACCGCGGATGTCATAGCGCGGCTCAGCGATGAATTTTACAAGACCCAGCTCATTGAAGACAACCCGGAAAAGCTGCTCCTGAAATTCTTCGATATCATCTTTGAAACGGTCCAGAATCTGCCGCCAAGCATCGTAACTGACGCGGCGCATTATTACCCCGACATTGCCGAAAAGATCATCCAGCTCAGGGAACAGTATACGATCGTTTTTCTGAAAATCATCAAGAAGGGTATAAGCCAGGGACAGTTCAGGGACATCAATCCGCTTTTTCTCGAGGGCGTGTATGACGCGATCGTCAACAGGGTATTCACCCCGAGCTTTATCGTACAGAACAATCTGACGGTTAAGGACGCCCTCTCGTCATTTAAAACGATTCTCCTTAACGGCATTCTCAGGGACGGCCAGGAAAACCTTCCCGGGGACCGGCGCTAGCGCCGCTTTTTTCTGAAGTAGATATAGGGGTTGATGCTCCTCCCGTTTCTCATAATCTCGAAATGAAGATGCGCGCCGGTGGAGCGTCCGGTATTGCCGCTGGCCGCGATGTACTGGCCCTGCTTGACATACTGGCCGCTGCGCACTATGATCCTGGATAGGTGGCCGTAGAGCGTCTTGTACCCGCCGGGGTGAGCAATCACCACGGTCCTGCCGTAGCCGCCAAGCCATCCGGTATAGGTGACCTTGCCGTATTTGGACGCCTTTACATACTGGAAGTTCGACCTGATATCAATGCCGGAATGGAACTCCGTCCTGCCCGGGTCGAATGGGCTCCTCCGCCATCCGTACCCGCAGGTGACGAACCTCCTCCCGGCCGGCCAGAGGAACCCTGAGAAGGTATTGAGCGGCTTGGCGTCGGGTATAAAGAGCACGGTATTGGCGGCGACAAAGTCCGCGTTCTTGAAATTGTTTTCTTCGATTATTTTCTTCAGCGATACCCTGTAGCGCCGGGCGATCGATACCAGCTCGCCGCCTTTCTGCATCCTGAGGAGTATGCCGTCCTTGTTCGGTATCTTCAATTTCATGCCGGGATGAAGCAGGCTGTCAGTGGTCAGGTTATTGGTCCCCCTGATGGTGTCTACCGATACGCCGTACTTCTTGGCAATTTTCTGGAGGCTTTCGCCCCTGCTGACCCAGTGTTCATTGATAACCAGTCGTCTGGATGCGTCGGGGGAGGAATAATCGGTCTGCTTCGATTCAAGCAGGTTCTGCTTTATCAATTCATCGCCAGCGAGGATCCGCCCGTCGCGGTCGTCCGGAGGATAGAGGGAAAAGGCGAATATCACGGCGACTATCGCAACAGTCAATGCCGCGGCCAGCTGAATCCTCCTAACCGGCAGCTCTATGCGGGAAGACGGCCTGCCTCCCCCCGGGGCGGGACGCTTTCCGGAAGAATGCGACGACCCCGGGCGGAAAAGTCCGAAACCGGGTGCGGTCATCCGGATCGTCTTGATGTACACCCTTGTGCCGCCGACATAAACAATCACGATCTCGTTTGAAAAAACAGAGAAGGTGAACTTTCCAATTTTAAACGTCCTGGCGAATATCTTTTTCATGTCGTCGCGACAGCACTATATAGGAAATTAAAAACAATCCTCATATCTGATTAATCGGCCGGATGGCTGAAATTATGAAATTATTTCCGGCAGCCTGATCGAAGTCGACTGCCGGAGGCAGGGCTTTCTGTCGCAGGGGATGCCCCGCGTTTGCGGGTCATCGCCCTCCCTAGCGGGAGCCTATATTCCTGATTTCCGACGCATCGCTCGAGGAGGATCCGCCGCTGAAGGAATCCTCCACAACTTTCTTCGTGTCTTTTTTATGTCCCCCGGTAATATTGAACGTGCCTGAAGCGACAACCCCTTTCTGGATCAGAAGGGTCGGGGTCGTGATATCACCGAGGATCTTGCCGCTTTCGAGAAGCCTCACTTCGTTTCGGGCAGTGATATTCCCTATCACGGTGCCGGCCACGACCACCGACTTGGCGGAGATGTCCGTCCTCACCTTCCCGGTCTCTCCGACCACAAGCTCTTCGTCGGTCTTGATTTCTCCCTCAAACTTTCCGTCGATGCGCAGGGAGCCGCTTATATAAAATTTTCCTTCAAAGACCGAACCCTCGCCGATGGTGCTGTTCATTCCGTCATTTTTGGAAGCCATGTCACTACCCCGAATTATACGCGCGTCAGTCGGCCCTCACGAACCGGAAACGACTGGTATCGCAAAATTTAAAAGTATTGAACCATTTAGTACAAAAGCATCCGGATACAAAGTAAAGCAAAAAAAATGATCATCATGAAAAAACTTACAGGGCGATGCTTTGTTGCGGGATTTTACGATCCTTGAGATTCCCGACGGTCACCACCGATAATCTTCTCCCTCCGAAGATTCTGCCGCAGACCCTCATTATGTCCTCACGGGTGACGCGATTGATGTTGTCAACGATTTCATCGAAGCTGTAACTTCGCTGAAAGGTGATCTCGTCCATGGCAAGGCGTCCCAGCCGCACCTCGACGCTCTCCAGGCTGAGCGCCAGGTTTCCCTTCATGAAGTCCTTCGCGTCCTGGAGCTCCTCGTCGGTTATTCCGTTCGAGGCGATCCCGGCGCACTCCTTCACGATAAGGTCGACCGCGCGCTTGTAGTTTTGAGGAAGGGTGGCGCAGTACACGCCGAATACGCCGCTGTCGCTGTATGACGCGTGGAAGGAATAGATGGAGTAGCTGATCCCCTCCTTTTCGCGCACGTTCTGGAAAAGCCGGGAAGACATGCTCCCCCCCAGCACCGTGCTCATGATGTAGAGTCCCCACCGGTCGTCATCATCCCGCCGTATTCCATCGGTGCCGAGACAGATATGGACCTGCTCGAGCTGTCCCTTTTCCACGTGGCGGTAATCGACGCGTCGGGCCGGCGCCGGCAGCGGCAGATCCTTCCTGAGAGTCCCGTTCTCGCGCGTAAAATATTTCCCGACGAGCCGCTCGGCGTCTTCCCTGGCGAAATTCCCCGCGATCGCGAGAATGGCGTTTTCGTTGCGGTAGTGGTTGGCGAAGAACTCGATAAGCTTTTCCCTCGTGACCGCGCCGATGCTCTCATGGGTGCCCAGGACGCGATGGCTCAGAGGATGGCCCTCCAGCATGCTTTCCATGAAAACGTCATGGATCAATTCGTCAGGCTCGTCTTCGTACATCCTGATCTCTTCCATAACGACGTTTTTTTCCTTGTCAAGCTCGGCGGGATCGAACAGGGAATCGTAGTAGGTCTCGGCGAGGAGGCGCACCGCCAGGTCGAGATGGTCCGATACGACGTTTATGTAATAGCAGGTATGCTCGCGGTTCGTGGCGGCGTTGTGCTGGCCGCCGACACGATCGACTATCTTCGCGATATCCATGGCGGAGTGGTCTTTCGTGCCCTTGAAAAGCATGTGCTCGATGAAGTGGGCGTAGCCGTACTGATCATCGCGCTCATTCCGCGAGCCCGACTTGATCCAGAGCCCCACCGAAACGGAAACAACGCCCGCGATCGGTTCGAGGAGCACGGAAAGCCCGCTGTCCTGTCTGTATCGGTATACCATCAGCTGTCCGGTTCGGCTAGAGCGCGTCTTTCCTGCTCAGGTCTATGCGTCCCCGGTCGTCAACCTTTATGACCATAACCCTGACCCTGTCGCCGATCTTCACGACGTCCTCCACCCTGTTCACGCGTTTGGTGTCCAGCTTCGATATATGGATGAGTCCCTCCTTTCCGGGCATGATCTCGACCATGGCGCCGAACTCGAACAGCCGGCGCACCGTCCCCTCGTATATTTTGTTGACCTCTACCTCTTCGGTAAGGCCCTTGATGAATTCTTCAGCCTTCAGGACCGACTCCTGGTCGGGTCCGGTGAGCGTAACCGAGCCGTCGTCCTCAACGTTGATATCCGTGCCGGTCTCCTCGATGATCTGGCGTATCACCTTGCCGCCCGGGCCTATGACCGCCCCGATCTTCTCGGGATTGATCATGATGGTTTTAATCAGCGGCGCGTAAGGCGAAAGCTTTTTCTCCGGCCGAGGCAGGAATTCCTTCATGATTCCGAGGATGTGCAGCCTTCCCTCGCGCGCCTGGTCGAGCGCGACCTTCATGATCTCAGGCGTGATCCCCTGTATCTTGATGTCCATCTGGAACGCCGTGATCCCGGTCTCGGTCCCGGTGACCTTGAAATCCATGTCGCCAAGGTGATCCTCGAGGCCGATGATATCTGAAAGAATCGCGTACCGCTCACCTTCCATCACGAGTCCCATGGCGATGCCCGCCACCGCGTCCTTGAGCGGAACGCCGGCGTTGAACATAGACAGTGACGCCGAGCAGACGGACGCCATCGAGGAGGATCCGTTCGATTCCAGGATCTCCGATACCTGGCGTATGGTGTAGGGGAAGATCGAGTTGTCCGGGATCGCGTATTCAAGCGCCCGCTCAGCCAGCATGCCATGGCCGATCTCCCGCCGGCCAACGCCGCCGTGGCGCCCGGTCTCGCCTACCGAGAAGGGCGGGAAGTGGTAATGGAGCATGAAACGCTTCTCCCCCTCACCCTCGATATCGTCCATGCGCTGGACGTCGTCCACCGATCCGAGCGTGGTTATGCCCAGGCTCTGGGTCTCGCCCCGGGTGAACACGGCGGAACCGTGGGCGCGGGGCAGGATCCCCGCCATGATATCAATAGGCCGAACGGTCTTCAGGTCGCGTCCGTCGGCGCGCTCCCCATTTTCGAGGATGCGCTTCCTCACAAACACGCCGTCCATCGCATCGATGGCGCCGGACGCCTGGCCGATCGTGTCAGGGAAGAGCTCTGCGAGCTCGGCCTTCGCCCGCTCGATGATCTGGCTCTTCGCGTCCTCGCGCTCGTGCTTTATTTTATACCGGGACAGGCCCTCGATATCGGCAGAGTAACGCTTCGCGATCTCCTCCTTCAGCTTGTCGTCCGCCACGAAGGGGACATACTGCATTGGCTTCTTGTTCACCTGGCGCGCCAGGTCCTCCTGCGCCTCGCAGATCCTTCTGATATGTTCGTGCGCGAACTCAACGGCGGCGATCATGTCGGCCTCGGAAATATTTTTCGCCGAACCCTCGATCATCGTCACCGCGCTCTTGGTGCCCGCGACAACCACGTCTATGTCGCTTTCATCGTCTTCCGCGAAGGTCGGGTTTACCACCCACTGTCCCTTCAGCCTTCCGACGCGCACCGCGCCGACGGGCCCAAGAAACGGAACGCCGGACACCGACAGCGCGGCCGACGCCGCGTTGATGGCCAGAATATCATGCTGGTTCTTCCGGTCCGCGGAAAAGACATAGATGATGATCTGCACTTCGTTGATGAAATCTTTTGGAAAGAGGGGCCGGATCGGCCGGTCCGTAAGCCGGCTCGTCAGCACCTCTTTGTCGCTGGGACGCGACTCCCGCTTGATAAATCCGCCCGGGAACTTGCCGGCGGCATACGCCTTCTCCCGGTAGTCGACCGTGAGGGGGAAAAAATCCTGTCCTTCCCTGAGATCCCTGGACGCGACCGCTGAAGCGAACACGACCACTTCACCGTATGACACGGCGACGGCCCCATCGGCCTGTTTTGCCAGGTACCCGGTGTTGAAATTGAGCTTTTCCCTGCCCACCTCTACACTTACATCAATAGCCATGGTAATTACCTCGTTACGTTACTGTTTGCTCCGCGGGGTGCAGGCGTAAGCGGGGGGTGCGCCGGAATATAGACGTCAGAGATTGCGGTATCGGCGGATATCGCGATTTCTGGCTCCTATATTCCGGCAAAGACGCCGCCACCCTCTCGTCTGATGCCGAAACATCCCCGTGGAGTCTGTATTAAGACCTCCGGTTATCTCCGGATTCCCAATTCCTTGATGAGGCTGCGATAGCGCTCCAGGTTTTTCTTCTTCAGATAATCAAGATGCCGCCTTCTCTGGCCGACAAGCTTGAGCAGGCCCCGCCGGGAATGAAAATCCTTGGCATGTACCTTGAAATGCTCCGTCAAATGGTTGATCCGGTCCGTGAGAAGGGCTATCTGCACTTCCGGCGAACCGGTATCCTTCTCATGGGTTTTGTATTTCTCGATTATCTCCTGTTTCTGAGTCATCGCTGCTACTATCCTCCCTACTAGTGTTGTTATATCATCAGCACAAAAGCCGATTCTTCAAAGAGTTAATGCTATCCCTCCCGTCAGGGAATGAAAATGCTGTATCAATATTTCATTCTGCAAATACAGCAAGATATTTTATGAGCCATTTTTGGATATCCACATCCGCAATTGCAATAAGATTTTCAGTTTCATCTATAATAATGAATATTTTTCCCTTTTTATCCACTATTTTGACCGCCCCGTCCCTGGGAAAGGCGGTCCCGTGCGCTATCCTTTCACGGGCGTCTGTGTTAACTATGATTCTGCCGTAATCCCGCAGGGCTTCGGCCGGACTTACGATAAAACCGCGCCCGACGGGAGCCCCCCCTTCCTGGACATATGCGCCCAGCCCGTCCAGGGTGATTGCATCCTCGATCCTGAAAGGCCCTGCTCCGGTGCGGCGCAGGCTTTCAAGGTGCGCCCCGGTCCCGAGCCGGTCGCCCATATCGCGCGCCAGGGAGCGGACATACGTGCCCTTGGAGCAGCGGACCCGGAAAGAAAACCGGGCCCCTTCCAGATCTACGTCGTCTATGATAAAATCATGGACCGTAACCTTCCGGGGCGAAAGCGCCACATCCTCGCCGCTCCTGACCCGGTCAGACGCCCTCCTCCCGTTTATCTTCAGCGCCGAGTAGCGCGGCGGCGTCTGCATCATCTCGCCGGTGAATTCCCGCGCGGCTGATATTACCGCTTCCCGGGTAATCCCGCCGGCCGGGCGTGTGTCAATGACAGCCCCCTCCCGGTCATCGGTATCGGTACTCACCCCGAGCTTCACCGTGCCGGAGTAGCTCTTGTCGTCCTCCAGGAGATAGCGCGCCAGCCTGGTGAACCTTCCATTGCAGGCAACGAGCAGCCCCGACGCGAACCGGTCGAGCGTACCCGCGTGGCCGGTCTTCGCAGCCCCGGTCAGCCTGCGGACCGCGCTGATCGTTTCATAGGATGTCTTCCCCTCGGGCTTGTCGATCAGCAGCACGGCATCGGCAAGCCCCGACGCGGGCGCCGTCCCTGAGGAGCGCCGTCCCCGCCTACTCATCGGCAGGCTCGCCATCGGCGGGCCGTTCTCCGTCAACGTCATCCGTCCGCTCACCGGCCCGCTCCGCCTCCTCGAGGTTATTGAGAAGGTTCACCATCCTCGTCCCCTCGGCAATTGACGAATCCAGGTAAAACGATATCCTGGGAGTGACCCTGATGCCAAGGCTCTTGCCCAGCCGGTGCTGTATAAAGGGCGTCGCCGACTGAATACCCTCGAGCGTCTTCCTCAAATCCCGCGGTTCGCCCAGGACCGATACGCCAATCCTCGCCGTGGTGTAATCCCTGGCGAGCTCAACGCCGGTGATGGTCGCGAACCCGATCCGCGGGTCCTTGATTTCCCGAATAAGCAGTTCGGAAACAATCCGCCGTATCTGCTCTTCCAGTTTTTCTTTTCTGTAACTCATGGTAATTCCACTACATTCAGATGATGAAGCGAGGACATCATGGCCGGCGCCGGCGGGCCATCCCGTGATGCGTCACGAGCGCCCGGCGAATAGCGTATGGAGGACAGCCCCTTTCACGGATGTATGTTTAACGACGCATCATATCGTCTTTGCGAACTCCACCAGCTTGTAGGCCTCGAAGGTGTCTCCTTCCTTGATGTCGTTGAAGCCTTCCAGGCCGAAGCCGAACTCCTGGCCAACGATAACCTCAGAGACGTCGTCCTTGAACCGCTTAAGCGATTTGAGCGTACCGTCGAAAACGACGACGCCGTCGCGGAGGAGACGCACCTTGGAGCTCCGTTCGATCTTTCCGGAAGTCAGCACGGAACCGGCGATGGATCCGATCTTGGATATCTTGAATACCTGCTTCACCTCGCCCGATCCGGTTATCTCTTCCCTGATCTCCGGCGAGAGCATGCCCTCCATGGCAGCCTTGATCGAGTCGGTGACCTCGAATATGACATTGAAAAACTTTATGGAAACGTTCTCGCGCTCCGCGATCTCGGAAACCTTCCCGGTCGGCCGCACGTGGTACCCGATGATGACAGCATTCGAGGCCGACGCCAGCATAACATCCGATTCGTTGATGCCGCCGGTCCCGGTATGGATGACCTTGACCCGCACCTCTCCGATCGACAGCTTTTCCAGCGACTCCTTCAGGGCCTGGCAGGACCCATCGACGTCCGCCTTCACGATAATGCGGAGCTCCTGGACCTCGCCCTCGCGGATCATTTCATTCAGGGACTCAAGCGTCACCTTCTTCACCTTCTTGGCAGATTCCACGCGCTTGTACTCCATACGCTTCTGAGATATCTGCTTCGCGGTCTTATCGGAATCGACGCCCTCGAAGGGGTCGCCGGCCGACGGCACGCCCGATATGCCGAGGACCTCGACCGGCGTGGACGGCCCCGCCTCTTCCAGGTGCTTGCCGCGATCATCAAACATGGCGCGCACCTTTCCTGAAAAGACGCCGATCACGAAGGGATCGCCCACGCGGAGCGTTCCGTTCTGTATGAGGACGGTCGACACGGCACCGCGGCCCATGTCGAGTTTCGATTCAATGACGGTGCCCTTGGCGACGAGTTTCGGATTCGCCTTCAGCTCCAGCATCTCGGCCTGTATCAGGATGAGCTCCAGGAGGGCGTCGATGTTCTTCTGGAACTTCGCGCTGATCTCCGCGAAGAGCGTTGTGCCGCCCCACGACTCCTGCACCAGGTCGTATTTTGCGAGCTCGTGCTTCACCTTGTCCGGGTTCGCCTCGGGGAGATCAACCTTGTTGATGGCCACGATAATCGGCACGCCCGCGTCCTTCGCGTGGTTGATGGCCTCAATCGTCTGGGGCATGACCCCGTCGTTGGCGGCCACCACGAGGACGACGATGTCGGTCACCCTGGCCCCGCGGGCCCGCATGGTGGTGAATGCCTCATGGCCCGGCGTATCCAGGAAGGTGATCTTCTTATTATCGGGAAGCACGACGCTGTAGGCGCCGATGTGCTGGGTTATCCCGCCGAATTCCTCGTCAATGATATTGGTCGAGCGTATCGCGTCCAGCAGCTTCGTCTTACCGTGGTCGACATGGCCCATGACCGTGACGACGGGCGGCCGGTGCAGGTAATCCTCTGCGCGGTCCTCCTCCACGTGCTTTATGACGGTCTCGTCATAGAGCGAAACAACCTTGACATTGGTGCCGTATTCCGCTGAAAGTATCTCCGCGGTCTCCGCGTCGATGACTTGGTTGATCGTGGCCATGACGCCGAGGTTCATCAGCTTGGCGATCACGTCGGCGGCCTTGATGTTCAGCTTTTTGGCGAGCTCCCCGACCGAAATGCTCTCGGTGATGTGGATCTCTCCCGGGGCAACGGCTTCCCGCCTTTTTTCCTCAGCGGTCTTTTTCCGGAGAATGATCTCCTTCTCTTCCTGCTCTTTCTTGTATTTTTTCTTATCCTTCTCTTTCTCTTTGGCCTTTTTCCTCTTCTTGTCCTTGCCCTCGGCGATTCCGGCCGCCGGCTTTTCGCCTTCCTTTGTCTCTTTACGCGGGCCTTCGCCAGGACGACGCGCCGCCCCTCCCGGTGCGGGCCGACGACCGGCTTCTCCCGGGCGACGCGGGCCTTCACCCGGACGACGCGGCCGTTCCGCCGCGCCTTCCCGGGGCTGCCGGGCGCGCGTCCCGGCGGCCGCCCTCGACGGCGCCGGACGGACGGGCTCTCCCGCCGCCTTCGCCTTCTTCGGCTCTTCAGCCTCGCCGGCCTCCTTCCCCTCCTTGTGTACCTGCACCTTTCGCTTCAGCTTTATCTTCTTGCCCTTCTTGCTGTCCTCTATCTGCTGGGCCTTGCGTTTCTTAATCGCCTCGATTTTTTTCTCTATGAGGAAAATGTTCTTCTCCTGGAGATCAGAGTCTTCGGTCTCGCAAGCTATTTCAAGCTCCCGGCACACTTCCATCATATCTTCCATCGAGATATGATTTCTTCTGGCTATTTCAATGGCTTTCATGTATCAGTCTTTCTTCCTTAGCGTTATATTACCAGGGACCGAATCCCCTCATATGCAAACAGCGCATTCGCGGGCGTCCGCAGCAGGGCCTCTATTCTTCCTTCACCGCTCCGTCCGCGTCCGTGGCTTCTCCCGTATCACCCGTCTCCTTTTCTTCACTCGTTTCCTCGCCGACAGCCTCCTCTTCTTTCTTATCCTCGCCAGTTTCGGCTTCCTCTTCATCCTCGGTCTCGTCGAAATCGACGCTCTCTTCTATGATTTCCATTATTTTCTTGGCTGTCTTCTCGCCGATGCCGTCTATGGACATCAGCTCGTCAAGCGACTTCTCAACAAGGTCCTCGACCGAAAAGACGCCGCCGTTTTCAAGCAGCTTGATGGTGCGCGCCTCCAGGCCGGGCAGCTCCGAAAGGGGCGTCTCGTCGCTTGGCGTCGAGAAGAGCTGCTCAACAATGGCGCGTGACTCGCTCGAGGAGAGGAACTCCCGGTACTGGTCCTCGGTCTTGATGTCTATGTCGAAACCGCAAAGCCGGGACGCGAGCCGAACGTTGTGTCCCGCCTTGCCGAGGGCCAGGTGCTTCTGGTCGTTGTCAACCACCGCGATAACGCCGCCATCCGATTTCTCAACGATCTCGACAACCTTGGCCGGAGTGAGAGCGTTCGAGGCCATGATCTTCCGATCGTCGAAATGCTCGACCACGTCTATCTTTTCCCCCTCCATCTCGCGCACGATCGACTGGATACGAATCCCCTTCATACCGACGCAGGCGCCGACGGAATCGACATCGTCCCGCTCGCTGGTTACCGCGACCTTGGTGCGCATGCCCGGCTCCCGGACGATGTTCACGATCCGCACCACGCCGTCGTATATCTCCGGTATCTCCATCTCGAAAAGCTTCTCTATGAACCGTGGATGCGTCCGGGAAAGGATGATGCTCGGCCCCTTCGAATTTTTCTGCACCGCGAGGATAAGCGCCTTGACCCGGTCGCCGATCTTGTAGTGCTCCAGCGGCGACTGCTCCCGCGCCGGCAGGATGCCCTCCGTCCGGCCCAGGTCTATGTAGATGGCGTCCTTTGTCTTCCGCTGGAGGAAGCCGTTGATCAGATCGCCTTCCTTGTCGACAAATTCATCATAGATGATATTCTTTTCCGCTTCCTTGATCTTCTGGATGATTACCTGTTTGGCGGTCTGGGCGGCGATCCTTCCGAACGATTCGAGCGGGTCTTCTTCGACTTCAATATCGTCACCCGGCTCGGCGTTCGGCACGATCTTCTGCGCATCGGCCTGCGATATCTCTTCCGCCCTGTTGCGAACGGTCTTGACCACCATCTTCTTGGAAACGACCTTGACGCTGTTCTTTTCCCGGTCGAAGACCACCTTGACGTTATCGATCATTCCGTACTGCTTTTTGAAGGCGGAAAGCATCGCTGATTCGACGATCTGCTCGATATATTCCCGCGGAATGCCCTTGTCGGTGGCTATCTCGTGTAATGCCTCAAAAAAATTCTTGCTCATGGCTCCTGCAC
The DNA here is from genome assembly GCA_016928865.1 of Spirochaetota bacterium. Lineage (GTDB taxonomy): Bacteria > Spirochaetota > UBA4802 > UBA4802 > UBA5550 > RBG-16-49-21. Next base: position 18,873 of record JAFGJX010000091.1, on the reverse strand, counting down.
CCTTTAATAATCAAGATTAGCGCTGGTAATAGTTTCGTATGATATCGCCGTCGTTCCCTTCTCGGTAGCGACCATAACCGCAGCGTCATCCGCTGCATCTATGGTTCCCTTGGCAACTTTGCGCTCGGCCCCCTCGTCATACACGACCTTGACCGGGGCTCCTGCGAAACGCATGAAATCATCTTTAGTGCGCAAGAGCCTGTTCAGGCCCGGCGAAGAGACTTCCAGGGAGTAGTTCGGGAGGATATCATCGCTGTCAATCCGTGCCGACAGCTCCCTGGAAAAATGCTCGCAGTCATTGTGCGAGATCCCCGCGAGGCTGTCGATTTTCACGTGTATCTGGGAATTCTCTCCTTTAAAAAGGACCGAGGATTCATAAACCATGTAACCGAGCCGGGCGGCGGTCTCCCGGACAAGCTCTGAGATTCTTTCCTTTAACTGCACGTTACTAACCGCTACTTTCGACGTAATCCGGCGGCGGGAACCCCCGCGCCAGCCCATCACCGCCCGGAAATTACTCCCGGACCCATAGTAAAAGAGAGTGGGTTGACCACTCTCTCGTATCGCGCGACATCAAATCAAAACCGTATCCTAGTGGTAGCCACTATGGGATATACCTGTTCAGATTTCAAGCTTTTTTTATACACCCAATCGGAAGCCAGAACCCGGGCGCGGTCGCAGTTATGGAACGGCATCGATCACGATCCTGTCCCTCCCCGATTCCTTGGCCCGGTAGAGACGCTCGTCCGATAACCGCACCAGCCCTTCAGCCGTGGCCCCATCCGCGGGTATATCATTCAGGTCGGAAATTCCGCTGCTGAAGGTGATGCGGACAGGCGTTTCATTGAAGCGGAATCCGGTCCGGCTGACGTCATCCTTTATTCTCCTGAGGATCTCACCTGATTCTTTTCTGTCGCAGTCCTTGAAGAGTATGATGAATTCCTCCCCGCCGTAGCGCGCCAGCAGGTCATACGGCCTGATGCTCTTTGCCAGATGCTCCGCCAGCTGCCTGAGGACAAAATCGCCCGCCTGGTGGCCCATGGTGTCGTTTATCCTTTTAAAATGGTCGATGTCCAGCATGGCGACGGAAAAGACCCTGGATCGATTCCGCCGCGCATGCTCGATGGCTTTATCCAGGTACTCGAAAAAATAGCGCCGGTTGTGCACGCCGGTCAGGGGGTCCGTGATGGTCTTTTCGCGCAGATCCATCTCCCGGCGCTTCTTCTGAAGCGCGGACCTGATGCGCGCCCTGAGCTCGATCTCGTTATAGGGCTTTTTGATATAATCCACCCCGCCGGATTCGAAGCCCTGTTCAACGTCCCTGCCGGCATCCTTGGAGGTTATGAAGATAATGGGGATATCGGCGAACCGATCGATGCCCGAGAGCGTCTTCGCGATCTGAAAGCCGTCATCGCCCGGCAGGACCACATCCATGAGAATAATCGACGGGGTTACCTTTTCAAGCGCCTGCCACATCTCCGCCCCGCTGGCCGCGCTCACGACAGCATACTCGCCGAGCATCTTTGCCAGGTAGGCGCTATCGATCCGGGAATCGTCCACCACCAGTATTGTTTCAGCCATCCGTTCACCCGCACACACCGTTGATTGAACACACTCTTATCCAGACAAACGCGGTCGGTCTTTGTCAAACAGTAATCATAATTTTTTTTCATTAATTTGCGGGCCCGTTCGTTCACCCGGTGTGGAGGCATGACCGCTGCATCAAAAAAAAGCGGTGCGGGTTTTTTCTTCTTGCCTCCACAGCATGGAAGAATGATCCTAGCACCAGATCATACAAGCCTCCGTCAGGCAAAGGAACTGTAATGTCCATTCTCGACAGCCTCAACGAAAGCCAGAAAAAAGCAGTGATTCACACCGACGGCCCGCTCCTCATCCTGGCCGGGGCCGGTTCCGGCAAAACCCGGGTCATCACCCACCGGATCGCCCGCCTGATTGGCGATGGGGTTGTGCCCCCGACCGGAATCTTCGCGGTCACCTTCACGAACAAGGCGACGGAGGAGATGAAGAACCGTATCGTGCGGCTTATCGGGCCGCAGGGCTCCAGCGTCTTCATCAAGACGTTCCACGCCGCCTCGGTCTATATCCTGCGCCGGTACGGCGAAGCCATCGGCATTCCCTCGTCCTTTTCCATCTACGACACCTCGGACCAGGCGTCGCTCATCAAGGAGATACTGCTCCAGATGCGGCTCGACCCGAAAAAGATCAGGCCCGAATCAATCGCCTCGAAAATATCAGAGGTGAAAGACCGGGCGGAACTCATCGACGGCGCGGACCCCACGCTCCTGCTGCAGAAAAATTTCTCCTACGACTTCCACGAGATATATGAAGAGTATCACCGGAGGCTGGCGGCGAACAACGCGCTCGACTTCAACGACCTCCTTATTAAGACTGTCCACCTCCTTCGCTCAGGGACCGGCGCCCTGGAGCGGCTTCAGCGGCAGTGGACCTATTTCATGATTGATGAATATCAGGACACCAACTACGCCCAGTACCTGATTGCAAAACACCTCGCCTCCGCGGGGAAAAACATATGCGTGGTCGGCGACGACGACCAGTCGATCTACTCCTGGCGGGGGGCCGACATCAGGAACATCCTGAATTTCGAGAAGGACTACCCGGGCGCGGCAGTGGTCACCCTGGACACGAACTACCGGTCCACCAGGCCGATACTCGACGCCGCTTCCTCCGTCATTCGGAACAACGTGAACCGCAAGGCGAAAGAGATCCGCTCGCACAAGGGCGACGGGGAGCGGGTCGTCTGGTGCCGCGCCAACAACGAGTACGGCGAGGCAGAGTTCGTGGTAAACACGATCATCTCGCTGAAGCATCGCGAGGGGCTATCCGGACGCGACTTCGCTGTCTTCTACCGGACCAATGCCCAGTCCCGCGTGTTCGAGGACCGGCTCCGGAAGGAAAACATCCCGTACCGCGTCGTGGGCGGCATGAAGTTCTATGAGCGAAAGGAGATCAAGGACCTCCTCGCCTACCTCAAATTCATCGCAAACCCGCTCGACCAGGTCTCCATGCTCAGGATAATCAATACGCCCGCGCGCGGCGTCGGCAGGGTCGCGCTCGAGCGGATCCGCGAGACGGCGCGCGGCGCCGGCGTATCGGAGTGGACGGCGATCAGCGAGGGCCTGATCGGCGGCAAGATCCCCCGGGGGATTGCCGAGTTCAGGGACATCATCCTGAAATGCCGGGACAGCGCCCGCGGCATGCCAGAGACCAGGCTCTCCGATTTTGTCGAGCAGGTCATAGAGGAGTCCCGGTACGTAAAGAGCCTTGAGGAAGAGGAGAGCGTAGAGGCGCGATCGCGCATAGAAAACATCGGCGAGTTCGTCAACAGCGTGTACGACTACCAGCAGGCAAACCCTGACGCGACGCTTGACGGATTCTTACAGGACATATCCCTCTACACGACCGAAGAGAACCCGGAGGACGATCCGGATTCCCGGGGAAACCAGGTGACCCTTATGACCGTTCACAACGCAAAGGGCCTGGAGTTCCCCGTTGTATTCCTTACCGGCATGGAGGAAGACATCTTCCCCCACAAGCTCTCTTCAGACACCGAGGAGGGCATTGAGGAGGAGCGGCGTCTCTGCTATGTCGGCATCACCCGTGCAATGGAGCGCATCTACATCACCTGCGCCGAGCTCAGGAGAACGTTCAACGAGATCTACCACAAGGAGCCGTCACGCTTTATATTCGAAATACCAGGCTCACTCATCGAGGCAACGGAATACATTTCAGCCGGATATCAGTCGGCACAGCCACGCCGCGGGTTTTTTGAGAAAAAGGTGTACAACGAGTCGCATTTCGACGTTGAGCCCGATGACAGCATCGATGATGATAACACGCCTGAGGCCTCGAACCAGACGGAAGGCCCGGGTGAATCGAAATTCAGGGTGCGCGACAGCGTGCTGCACCCCAAATACGGTGTGGGCCGCATTCTGAGCATAGAGGGCTCGGGCGACAACCTGAAGATTACCATCCTTTTCGGAAGATCAAGCAAGACCTTTCTGGAAAAATACACCCCGCTTGAGAAGGCATAATTCTCATGCCTGCTTGAAGAGTGATTTAGAAGCAATTTAGTAATTGACAAATGACTCTTGAAGTATACTATAATAATTAATATTCATATTTGTTTTTTTATTCATTGTAAATCAATACTAGAATCTACGGATTACTTATTATTAAACAAGGTAATAATTACTTATTTAAATATTTTAAATCCGTCCGGACGGTATTTATCCGAGAGGAGGAAATATGAGCATTAATGTAAATGAATTATTTCCCTATCCTGCTCAATGGGTCGATGAAGATGTTACAGCAATAGCGACAGCCGTACATCAGTGGGCAGACAAAGAAATAATAAAAAACCGCCTGGAATACCAGAAAGCCTACCACGAATTATTCACGAAACACCGCAGGGAGCATAACATTGATATCGGCTTCCAGAAAATAATCTTTCCTGAATCATACGGGGGCAGCGGCTTCAACAGCCCGGAAAAAGTCCCGTCTATCATCACGATACTCGGCGAGCTGAGCAGGGCGGATGCCGCGCTCGGGTTCATGTCGGCCCTTGAATACAGCGCGTCCGCTGTTGCCGCCATGGAGCCATCTGTCAACACGAGCATATGCGATATGATTGCGCCGCTGCTGTGCGGCAACGAGCTTCGATCCGTCGCCATTATCATGCCCGGATCCGCTTCCACCGGTCCGCCAAGCCCGCTTTTTCTTGGCAGGGAAATCCGTGCGCGGATAAAAAGATCGGGGGCGACCTGCACGCTCAGCGGCAAAGATCTGAGGCCGATCGGCAACGGGGCAATAGCGGACATACTCGCGGTGGTGTGCGCGGATGAAAATGATAAACCGGGGATCGCCTATGTAACTGCCGACCAGAAGGGAGTGGAACGGGGAAACACTTTTATCCAGACCGGTCTTGATGAATGCGGCAATGCCGATATAACCTTCAACGACGTTGCGATTTCATCGGAACACGTCATCTCTGATGAAGACGCGGTCAGGGAGCTGTACACCTGGCTCAACCTGTTTCTCGGCGCGGTAAGCCTGGGCGCCTGCCTCAATTTTTTTGAGATTCTCAGAAACTGGTCTGAAAATCGCGTCATTAAAGGGAAGGGACTGCTCAGGGAAAATCCCCTGTGCGCCTCGGTCCTGGCCACTGTCGCCGAAGAAATATCCCTGGCAAAAATACTTGTGTACAACATCAGCAATTTTATCAGCAGGACCTCCGTCTGGGGCGGAACCGAAAACCCGATAATTTTCATGGCCGCCCAGATGTTCGGGAAGCGGATCCAGCAATGCGCGCTCAACGCGATCAACCGCGGAATGGAGCTCATGGCATCGGCAGGTTACGCAAAGGAATGGCACGCTGAAAAGCATTGGAGGGACGTCAAGACCATACAGACATGCCTGAGCGCCGCGGGAGGCGAGGTGCCGGTGCAGATGGACATCGCGCGGTATTTTTACGGCTGCACCGATATATGAACGAAGCGCAAGAAGGAGGAGCATGATGATCAGCTTTGATAAATTATCCGTACGCAATGGATCAATTTCGCACATCGAAGGACCTTTCAGGGGGATACTCAGGGACATCGTTGAGAAAGAGATCATGCCGCACCGCAGGGAATATGACGAGGACTGGCAAGAACACAGGTTCGTGGAACCGGTGCTGCACAGGATATGCGTTGATATCGGCATACAAAAATCGCTATTGCCCCAGGAGTTCGGAGGGTGGTCACTGGGTCAATCCGACTACATGATGGCATTCACATACTGCATCGCGGAGGAAATCGGGCGGGGCGACAGCTCGCTATCGCTGTCAAGCATATGCTCGCTATGGCCGCTCTGCACCTTCCTAATCCCGCCGTTCGTCAACATGCGCCTGGCCCGGGAGCTGGCGCCCCTCTTTACCGGCGGGAAAATCTGCATCGGCTGCCAGGCCATGACAGAACCACAGGGAGGCTCGGACATTGAAAATATTGACTTGATCAAAGGCAGGACCATCCAGACCACGGCTCGTCTGGAAGGGGGGCACTGGGTGATCAACGGCCATAAACTCTGGCCGACAAATTCGGGCGGCCTCGCCTCTCTCTTCGGCGTTCCCTGCACCACCAGGCCAGGGTCGGACGATCCCGACGATTTCGCTTACATCATGGTGCCTGCAGATACGCCCGGCGTGACACAGGGGCCGCCATACGCTAAAGCCGGCATGGCTGCTGATAAGAACGGGGACATCTGGTTTGATAACGTCAGGGTGCCGGAACATTACCGCATCCATGGACCGGGAACCGACGCTCTCGCTTTCAAAACCCTTATCTACATGGGGCAGCTTGGAAGCGTCGGGTTTGCGGTGGGATCATTGCTGAACGTGTATGAAATCCTTTATGATTTTTCATCTACCTACACCTACCGCAACGCTCCGCTCAAGGAACATGACGCGATCGCGGGCGTGCTCGGCGACATTGCGGGGAGCATTGACATCTGCCGGATGCTCTCGTATGAAGTGGTCCGAATGGGCGACGATCGGAACAAGCCATGGGGGAAACCGCTCCATTCACATGAAACCATCGCCCGTTCAAGAAACATCAAGGAGTTCATCAGCGACAGGGCGATGGAGATCTGCGGCAAGGCCATGGACCTGCTCGGTCCCCACGGCTGCGAAAGGGTCCTGGACATCGAGAAGCACTGGCGGGACCTTAAAATGATCCAGTTATGGCTCGGAGGCAAGCAGCTCTGCCAGATGGAGAAAGCGCGTTACTACTTTGACTGTGCCACACTGTAGGGGGGACAACAATGCAGACAACGACAGATCGTAACGAACACGGGGGCGTGATTGACCTTATCGCCAGGATCATGCGGGTGATGCTTAAAAAGCCGGCCTTCAAGCATAATGTCCGGCTCCTGCTGAATAATATAGATGATGACTCGGCCCCGGAACTGGCCAGAACCATGCTCTGGGAAGACATGGAATTCACGTTCAATCTTGTCGGCGCCCTCCCCTCTATAATAAATGCGGTGATAAAGTTCAGCAATGAACTGCTTTCACAACTCACTGAAAAGATCCCTGACGATCTGCTCCGCGGCTTTTTTGAAAATGCAGCAAAAGAAATCGACATCACGGCGCTCGACTCACTCAAGGAGAGATCAATAGATCTCTGGAACAGGCTGTCTCCCGTCATCGCGGGGGCATTGTCTCAACAGCCTGCACAGCACCAGCCTTCCGGGCCCGCCGATGCGGAAAACATACCCGGGAAGGATACCGCAACAGCCGGACCGGCTTCGGTCGCCGGGGAACCCGCTCCCGTTGATGGCCTGCCAAAAATCGATAAAGCTGCAGGAGCGAGCGTGCTGGGAGAGATAATCGCCACCCCGTTCATCAAAGAGATGATAAGGGAAATCACCAGCGCCATCGACCGTGATCCGGTCTCCCCGGGAACGGCAAAAATCATATGGCAGGACATGGAATTCACCTTTGGCCTGATCGCGGTTCTTCCGCCAATCATCAACTCTCTCAACGCCGCGCTGGGGGAACTGGTGAATCAGATCGACGAAAAAATCGATCCAGCCCTGTTGAAAGACTTCTTAAGCAGGGTCATTTCAGATGTTGACGCCGGGATAATCGCGAAAAACGCCCGCACCTGCGGCCATATCGCTTCAAAGCTGCTCGAATTCAAGGATGTTCGTGAATCCTGCATACGCCTCACAGAAGAGCAAATTGCACCGTGGATCGGCAAATGCCTCAATTCCCTGTTTGTCAATTTTAACCGTGTGCGCCGCCAAAGGCCCCGTGTCGTGAAGAATGTAATTGATCATACGATTTCACAGATTGACAGCAGGGAATTTAAGGACGCGGCCATGGGCATCCTGAACCCGGCGCTGGACAGGATTTCCCTGACAAGGCTTGCGTGGTCTTTTTGCTCCGGGAGGATAAAATACCTGTTTTCAAGAAAATGAAATGCCGCACGCTACCGGATGGCATTCTGATACGCATGATAACTGAGTTATATTCATACTGACCGATGAATTCTTTTTTTTATCCCTGCTAAAATCGCTGGACAAAGTGTATAATTAATCCGAATCTATTCAATTATTAAAATACAATTGACTTGTTGCGAAACTAGCATCTCGCGCTTGCAGGGGCCCCTGCCGGGACGTTTTAAAGGGCTTCGCCCCCGAGGCCCCTTGAAAATCAAGATTTGCATAAAGTCAATATTACAGCATACAGAAGGCAGTGGTTTTGAGCGGGGATCAGGAAAATTTTAAAAAATTACTGGAATTATCTCCGATGCTCATCGCCATCCATTCGGATGGCATATTCACCTATGCAAATCCTTACACCATATCCCTGCTTGCCGGCGGCGACCGGAGCAGGATCATCGGCAGACCCACTTCGCAGTTCGTCCATTCAGAATCTGATGAGCCAGTTTCAAACCACCTGTTCGAACGCGAGCATACCTCTCATACGACCAAATACATGAAACTGAAATTAATGACGTGCGATGGAACCGTCGTCACCACCATGGGATGCAGCACGCCCATACTCTACGACGGCAGGCCATCAATACTGTCCATCGGGGAAAATGTCACGGAAACGGACATCCTGGTGGCAGCCCTGCAGGAGAGCGAGGAAAAATTCAGGTTGATCGTTGAAACAGCACGCGACACCATCTATAAATGCACATACCGGGGCGATTTCGTGTACATGAATCCGGCGGGACTCGCCATGCTCGGGCATACCGCTGAAACCCTCTATCGTCTCAATTACACGGACATCATACCTCCTGAGTCCAAATCCCAGGAGTACAGCTTTTATATGAGCCAGTTCCAGGAGAAGATGCTTGAAACATACCATGAGCTGCCCATACTCCGGCGCGATGGAAATGTTATCTGGGTGGGACAATACGTCATCCTGGTGCATGAAAAAGGTATCCCTTATTTTTACGGCATCGCCCGCGATATCACCGTGCTCCGCGAGATGAGCATGGCCCTGGAAAAGTCCGAAAAGAGATACCGGGACATTCTTGAAACAATGCGTGAAGGGTACTTTGAAACTGATCTGAAAGGGACCTTTACCTACTGGAACAAGGCCGCCAACCTGCTGTCGGGCCATACGCATGAGGACCTGGAGCGCGGCGTCAACTACACGAGCCTGATGACGCCGGAGACCGCGCAGAAAGTATTCGAGGCGTTTCACCGCATATATCTGACCGGGAAAGAGGAAAAGATCAATTATGACATAATCAAGGCCGACGGGCAGGCACGCAGCCTGGAGGCCTCCGCGTACGCGCGCTACAACGAGGGAAAGGAGATAATCGGTTTTGCGGGAATCATCCAGGACGTGACCGAACGCATAAAAAACGAACAGGCATTAGTAGAAAACGAAAAGACTTACCGTCTGCTTGCCGAGAATTCGACCGATATAATATGGGTGCTGGACGCCGAAACCCTCAATTTCACCTACATCAGTCCTGCGATAAAAAAAATGAGGGGACTGACACAGGAAGAAGGCCGCCGTGAGCAGCTTCAGGATGTTTTCCCTCCCGGGCATCTCGAACGGGTTATCGGGATCTTCAACAATGAGCTGGAAAAAGATCAAACCGGTCTGTACGATCCTGACAGGGCCGTTACCTTCGAGGCGGAGCAGTATACCAGCGACGGCACCACCATCTGGGTCGAGATCCATACCAGGTTTTTGCGGAATGACCAGGGGGTCATCATCGGCGCCCAGGGCTCAACCCGGAACATCACGGACCGCAAACGCGCCGAGAAAGAGCGGGACAATTACGCCGAACACCTTGAAGAACTCGTAGCGGAAAAAACAAGGGAGCTCAGGCTTCGCGTTGAACAGAACCAGCAGGAGATGGAGGCGGCCCAGAAGGTACAGCTGGCGATCCTGCCCCAGCAGCCGCCCCGATCGGATCTGGTGGCTGTCGCCTACCGCTACTCGCCCATGGACAAACTCGGCGGCGATTTCATGTCGTTCACCAATTTCAAGGAAGACAGGTCTCTCGGCGTTTTGATCGGCGACGTGTCCGGTCATGGGGTGGAAGCCGCACTCTACACCATGATGATAAAGGCTATCAGCGACCGGTTGCTCCGGAAACACGGACACTTGCCCACCGACTACCTGAACTACCTCAACCAGGAGCTCCGCACCAGCATGCCGTCGCACTTCCTAACCGCCATATACGGGATTCTGGATTCAGCAAAAGACGGCGACGGCATAACATTTACTTTCGCAAAGGGGGGCCACCCGCTTCCTGTCGTGTACCGACAGGAGGCCGGGACCGTCTCCTATGTTCCGGCCCAGGGCACGGCGCTCGGGCTGTTCCGGGACATCATTCACCCGTCAGTGACGCTTTCCCTTCAGAAAGGGGACCGGGTCTTTCTGTATACCGACGGCTTTATAGAGGCGCGGAACAGGCGGGACGAGATATTCGGCTTCGACGCATTTCTCTCGCTTATAAACCGGGCCCATCGGCCGTGCAGACCGCTTGAAGACACGCTTTCCTCCATAATGACCGCGATAGATGAATTTCATGAAGGATCGCCCCGCGAGGACGACATGCTCATCATCGGCTTCGAAGCCACATGAAAACCGCATTGGCCGTGCAAAATTCAGCTTCCCCGTCCTGACACTGCCCACAGCGAAGAAAAATCATACAATCGGGCAGGACAGATATGCCGACAATGATAGCATGAAGCATCGTGCCGTCATCTCATGCCTTCTCCTCGCATCATGCGCAACCTTTCACGGGCCCGGCAGTATCGACATTGTTTCACTGAGAAGCCTGTTCCGGGTATGCGAATCCGACCTTGAAAACGCAAAGAGGGTGATCGTCGAGCACGATCTGGTCAAGAACCTGTGGCACCTCCAGAGGATGGACAAGGGCGGCAGCAAGTATTACCTCCTCGAGCGCGAGGGTATCACCGCCATGATAAAGGCGGTCACCGAGGGCGTGTATGACGACTTCATCCTGGTCAGCTCTAACGGCACGGTCGTATACACCATGACCGACAACAGCCTGTTCGCACGCAACCTCAGGTCGGTTTCCGGGGCTCTCGCCGCCTGCCACGCCGAAAGAGGGCCCGGGCCCTTCGTCGTCACCGTCCCGCCCCTGCACCGGGACGGGAGCGGCCCGTTTCTCGCCGTGTCTTCGCGAGTGAGCGGCGGCAGCACCATGCCCGGCACCTTCATCCTCTTGGTCGACATGGAAAAGGTCAGGAAGCTGGTCGGTGAGCGGTCCTGCATCATTGGCCAGAATGGCGCGTACGAAACCGCATGCTCAGGAGCAGAAGCCAACACGCCCTACCCCGATTTCGACCGGATCGATCTCACCGGTTCGTCAGACGGGCTGGCGGCGCGCCGCTTCACCCGCTCAGATGGCGGCAGCGCCGAGTACCGGCTCTTCAGGTACGCCAATCTACTCTGGGTTTTTATCACGGAATAGGGGCTTGTTTATCAATGCCCATCATGATTAAGAAATCTTTATCGTCTTTTTTATGCGTGGCGCCTTTTTATAGCCGAGCATTGCGTAATACTGCTCTCGTATTATTTCCACTGCCTCAACCCTTTCATCCGGGGTTTTCGTGAGCCAGAAGTTATTTGATGTTTCTCTCGGATAATCCTTAGAAAATTTGATTTTCGGAATATTTTTTTTCATACACTGGCACATAATTACATGTGTTATAAATCCTGCATCAAGACACAGACATTTAACCTGTCTACTGTACATTCTTGATTGGTAATTATCAATCATTCTTTAACAAACACATAAGTTATGTGATACTGATTCCGGCGAAACAGGGTTGACATTTGGTTCATCGTGAATAATCACTATCGATTACCGGGTGGAATTAAAAATCCCATCCCATCCTCACAGCACAGGGAGGCATCATGAAAAGAGCACTGCTAATCATCGGTTCAATTGTTCTGATCGTTATCGCGGCTACCGGCATCTGGTTCTGGAACGGATACCGGGAATTCACGAAGGTTGAGATTGTCAAACTCGATCCGCAACTGACAATCTATCTCGGCGGGGGAGGAAACTCGATCGTGCTCACTTCCGAAGACCGAACAGAGGCCCTGGTCGTGGACACGAAGATGGGCGGCGCGGCAAACGATTTGAAAGAGAGCGTCACGGCAAAAAGGATCACGGTCGTGAACACCCATTCCCATTTCGACCATGCCGGGGGCAATGACCTTTTCCCGAACGCAAAAATCATCGCCGGGGCGTATACCCCCGAGCAATGGGAAAACGACTCGGATGGAAGCAGGAAACCGGATGTCATGCTGAAACCGGGGGAAGAGACCAGGCTCAGGATCGGCAATGAGAGCGTGCTCGTCCGCAACATGGGGCGGGCCCATACCATGAACGATGTGGTCGTGTATCTTGAAAAGCGCAAGCTCCTTGCGGCCGGGGACCTGGTCTTTCTCAACATGCATCCTGCCCTGTCGCATAAATTCGGGACCTCGTTGGATTCGTGGCTCGCTGCGCTCGGCCGACTGGGGACGCTCTATGACATAAAGACGCTCGTGCCCGGACACGGCCCGGTGTCCGATAAAAACGCGATCATCACCATGAAAGAATATTTTATTTCAATACGAGATGTCATTGGCGACAGGGAGAAGCTTGAGGCACTGAAGAAAAAATACGCCGCCTACGGCTCGCTGCCGTTCATGACCGGGTTTCATTACACGACGATGTTTCTGGAAGGCGGAGAAAAACGTGAAACCAAATAAAAAAATTTAATTATTATAACAAAGCCCCGGCACTGAGCGCCGGGGCTTTTCATTTCTTGTATTCAATCACCCATCACTCCCTCTGACGGTATACCCTGATGGCGTTCGTGTCATCGCCGGCGGTCAGGTAGATATAATCATACGTACCGTCGTAAATTGTCGCTGATGAGTACAGCTTTATGTGACTGTTATCGAGGCCGAGGTTACCGGCCTGCGTCCATACCGACGCCATGGTTCCGGTCGTCGGACCGGGGTCCGTTGACGCGACACGCCACACGGTAACGCCGCTCGGATGATCAAACCCGACATAGAGCCTTGTCGAGCCGTTGTTCTGGAGCAGGCTGATGGCGTTCCCGGTTACATTGACATCCCCGACATTCGAATCCGGCAAATCCGTCTCCATCCCGGTTATGATACGTTCCCAGTCGTCCGGCTCACACGTGGTGGCGCCGCCGGTCGTTGCCGGAGAGCATTTCCACAGCTCGCCCCGGATGACGGTATTGCGTGCGGACGTGTACGCCACGTTCCGCGCCATATAGAGCTTTCCGTTGTATTCAATCAGTCTGGGCACGCCACGTTCTCCCGGCGAGAGCTTGCCCAGACCCGCAGGCGCTGCCGGCAGAACCAGCGTCTCCTCGCTCGATGTCGGCTCGGGAACATCACCGTCATCAGGCCTGAAGGCGTCAGGGTGAGATCTGACCGGCAACGCCATAGTATCATAATTTGCGGAATAAACAACGCCGCCATTGTTGGCGATGTACAGCCTGTTATTGAAGCTCAGAAAAACGTCGATACCGACAACCTCCGAGGTCCCTCCATAGTTGTCATACGGAGATCCCTGCTTCCCGATATAATTGATGCTGCGAAGGGACATATCAACCGCCGTACCGGGATTGAGCACCCCATCAGATTCCGGGTCCGTAAAGGGCAGCCGGCATACGACCGGGGCCTGCTGGCCCTGCGTTGAAGACGCCGCCATATACATATTGGCGCCATAGGCGTATGAGGTCTGTATGCTGTCGGTATTACCCCCGCCTGTGCCGGCGAAGCTGAACTGGGTCCAGTCAAGCTCTGTGTCCACATCCTGGGTGTAATAACAGTGTGAAACGCCGTCCTTCAACGGGCCCACCATGAGCACGTCATAATTTGTCGTTCCGATTGTTATAACACCTGAATTAAAGCCCACGACTCCCACTTCCGCGTTCGGCCCGCTGTCCACCCCGCAGGTTGGCGATACGCCAATGGTGCCGTAGCCGAATCCATCTGCGGTCGAGCAGGTGCCCGCACTGAAACCAAAGGTCGTAAGCACCGAGTTGCCGCCGTCCGCGTCGAACCTGAACGCGGCATTGTTGTAATCGTTGGTGCCAAGATACACCTTGCCGCTGTACACAAATGACCAGGTGAAAACAGAGCCGTCCGCAAACGGGTCGGTAAAATATTCACCGTCGGTGATTTCATCGATAACATCCCCGAGACCGGTGAAGGTAGCGCGGTCTTTCGGCGACGCCTGCATGTAGTCGGTCGTTCCCGCTTCTGCCTTGATGCTCACGGTGGTGTTGTCAAACCCATCGCCGCTTATTCCGTTCGCCGCCACTACCGTGTAGGAGAATCCCTCCTGGTCATTCGCATGGGTCAGAATGACCGTATTGGTTTCGTTCCCGGTGCCGCGCACCGCGGAGGTAATGTCTCCAAGCAGGGCCTCCGTGCCGGTGCCGTTTCTCGGGAAGAGCTTATACTTGGTGTGGCATTCGGTAGCATCATCGCACTCCGCGCTGTCTTCCACGTCATTGCCGGAAAGCACCGGCTTGCTGAAGGTCACCTCAATGTGCGTCAGATCTACCGCCATTGCCGAAACGACCTTGAGCTGTTCATTCCCCGTAAAGGTGAGGATACGCGGGGAGCCCATGGTATTCGGCGTAGGAGCCTGGTCGGCGACTCCAGCCGCAACCGTGAGCCTGTATCGTATACTCTGCGCAGACTTGTCGAGATTAAGGATGAAGGTCGATTCGTCGATCATGGTAATCCCCGAAATGGAAACATCATCCTCCGGTAAGCCGTTGGTCGGATCTTCGGCGATCGTATAGTTACTTATATTGTCCGCGGCAGATATACCGCCTCCGGTTGTCATCGGCTCCGAGTACTTGACGATGAGCTTTGTCGGCTCGCTGTTGACCACGCTGACCAGGTACGGCTTCACGGTGTCGACACCGTTGAAGGTCGCCGTATTCGGACAGCCGAGCGCGTTGGGTGTTCCCGCCACATCACGCAGGTCAGCCCTGTCGCCGATCACCGTGTACTGGGTCGCGCTCGTGCCGCCGCCCAGCTGAAGAATATACACGGACTGTGTAAAAAACTCCACCGAGGTGACGCTGATGGTTTCCGTGTTGTTTTCAAACAGCAGGTTGTCTGACGTGGAGCAGGGATTCGTTGTATTGAGTGTTGACGTGGTCAGCACCTTGTAGTTCTCCGCCGCCATGGCGGTGGTGTAATCCATCGGCTCGGAAAAGGTAACCTTCACCTTGTCGCCAACGAGGAGCTGGGCGCTCACCATGGTGGGCGCGGTGGTATCGGACGCAGCGATCGTGACCGTGGATGTATTGCTGGTCACCACGCCCCTTGTCGCGGTGACGTGTGCGGTTCCGTCGCCCACGCTCAGCGCGGTGGCGAGCCCGAAGCTCCCGGCAGAATTGCTGACATCCAGGTTTGTATCGTCCGATTCCCAGAGCACCAGATTGGTGATGTCAAGGTTATAGGTATCGCCGTTCCCGGGATCGGTAAACGTTCCCATGGCCGTGTACTGGAACGTGGCGCCGACATAGGTGCTCCTGCCCGACGGTGTTATGGTGATAGACGTGAGAGGCATTGAAATGACCTGCAAATTGGTGGAATCCGTTTCAGCATACGGCCCGCCCGCCGGATACCCTGCTGATATTGCAGTGACTCCCACAGTCGTTGCCGTCGTGGCCAGACCGTTATCATCTATATTGGCCACAGTATCATCGCTCGAGTCCCAATCCACCTGTGTGGTCAAATTCTGGGTCGTGGCGTCGCTGAAGGTCCCCGTTACCGTAAACTGCTGCGTCGTGCCGTAGGCGATAACATATGCCACAGGATCCCGCGGCGATATCAGTATGGATTCGAGGGTTGCCGCTGTAACCGTGAGATCATAGTCCTGCGAATCCACCCCGCCCAGTGAGGCGCTCACGACCGTAGTCCCTGCCGCGATCCCGGTTATCAATCCCGGGGCGTCGCCCGGGATATAATCGGCCCTGGTATCATCAGTCGTGCCCCAGGAAATGAGCGGGTCATTTGTAATGTTCTGGGTGCTGTTATCCGAAAAGACGCCGGTCGCGGTGAACTGGAGCTTCGTGCCAGCCGCGATGGAAGTCTTGTTGCCCGCGGCAGTAATGACGATATATTCCAGGGTCGCGCCCGTTACGGTTATGGTTGCGTCTCCGTCAACGCTGTCAAAGGTGGCGCGCACCGTGTCAGTACCGGAGCTGACGCCCTGAGCAAGGCCTTTGCTTGATCCGTTATCAATGGTCGCTGCGCCGTCCCCGCCGGCCACGATCGACCAGTCAGCTGCCTCGGTAACGTCCTGCGTTGTATTGTTGTCGTATATCGCGGTCGCCCGGTACTGGACATAGGTGCCTGCGGCTATGGTTTTTGTTATAGGGGAAACAGAGACCGATTCAAGGGTCGGATTGGTCACCTCAAGTGTGGCGGAATCGGAAATCACGCCGCCGTCATCGGCTGATATGTGAGCCGTACCGGCGCCCATTCCCGTCGCCAATCCAGCGCCATCAACGGTAGCTATCAATTCATCGTCTGATTCCCAGACAATCCAGGATGCACTGCTAACATCATGTTCGCTGCCGTCGGTAAACGTACCGGTTGCCGTGAACTGCTGGACCGCAAGGCGCGTGATGCTCGCCGTGCCGGGCGTCACATCTATTGAAACAAGTTCCGCATCATTGATGACAAGATCTGTCGTTGATGAAGCGTCACGTATCGTCGCGGTGAGTGTCACCTGTTCATCATCGCCGATATAATCCGATTTGATCGCGGTAATGCGGGGAAGGTTGTTGATCCCCAGATTCTCAACGGTAACGCTGTCAATATCCAAAATGGTGCTCGATCCAGACGGCTCCCAGGACCACACAACGTTCCCATATTCACTCACGGTAAGAGGCCTCGTATTTCCGTTGTTGAGTGTCGCCGTAATGATATAATCCACCGGCACGCCGCTGGGCGTATTGCCGGTTGCCGGCGGTGCCGGAGTAATGGCTATCGAATCAATCTGCTGCCCATAGGCCACCAGGCCGACAAGATAGTTCGCCATGTTGTCATCAAACAACGCCGAGTATATCTTCCCGTTACAGCCAGCCATGGGCGCGGCCATTGCCGCGGCCATGAAGCCGGCGAGTATGGTCTTCCGAAACAGCGCCAGCCGTTTCGTAATATCTTTCACTGTGATGGCAGAAATGGTGTGTTTCATATATCGCTCCTTGGCGCGGGCCGGGACTGGTGCTTTCCCCGGCTTAAACTGTTTGCTGTATGTTCACTTGTTACTTCATGGACGGCCCCGGCACGCCGAACCGGTACGCCGCCCCCAGGTTGATAGTCACATAATCACCGCGAATACTCTCGAAAACCATCATGAAGCCGGCCTCGAAAAAGAACTCCAGGTACGGAATCTTCTCGTGCGTGTATCCGAGACCGACCCCGGCAACGAGGCCCGGCGCCATATCCGAAGCGCCGCCTGCCAGCACCGGAATGATGCCGCCGCCAAGCTTGAGATACGGCTTCAGCCCGTACGGCGCGATGAACTGGAACTTCGCATACGGGGTCAGTGGAAGATGCATGATGGACGAGGCGTAGTCCGTGCCGGAAGTTGTGTGATAGTAGAACCCTAACGCGAGACCGAGGCGAAGCTTGAAAATATCCGGCATCTTCGGAATGCCCACGTCGCTGAAAACGTAAAAGCCGCCTCCGATCTTTATCCTGTCCGCAATTTTACCCACCGGCAGCGCAACACCTGGCATCAGGCCTACCTGCGGCTGGATCACGGAAATTATTCCTCCCTCTTCCACGGCTTTTTCCTCTGCCACGCGCCGTTCTTTCTTCTTCTGCTGTTTTTCATCGATCTTCTGCTCATCGAGGTCAAGCGTCACGCTGAGGATGAAAATCGATTTTATCACCCTGTTCTGCCTGGTGGCCGGGTCCTGCAAGACTATCTGTTCATCGTTTCGTTCAATGAGCTTACCCTTTATGGTAGCTCCTGATTTCAGCACAACCGTAGCCGCATGGGCCCCGATTCCGAATGAAAGAATGATTAAAAGTATAATGAAAAATTTTAGGAGATGAGAGGTATGATTATTAATTTTTATTCCACAGCCGAATTTTGTATTCATATATTGATCCTGAAGTTATGAATTGGTGTGTTGTACTATATATTTTAGATATTTATATAATAATCAACCACAAAAAATTAAAAAATAATGAATAAATCCGAAATAAATATAATAAAATTTCAATTATAGTCAAATAAAAAAGCCCATCTATGTGGGTTTTTTTATTTTAAATTTCTTGCCTCTGCTGATATGCGCATCCAAAAAATTATGTCACATTAGATGCGGGTTGTCATAACAGATAGTTATCGGTACGCATACACATGGATCACTTGCCCGCGCCGGACATGACCGCCTTGTACACCCGATCGTGAATATCGCTGAACAGAGGGGGAAACTCATACGAATCTGACAGGAAGCCGACCAGCTTTTTCGCATACTCCACCAGCCTGGCGTCCGGGATGTTTTTAATGCGCGCGTCGATGACGCCGCGGACAAGGCCCGGGGTGATGGCCGCCAGGTGCACCGGGTTTCGCCGTATGAGCTCGCGCACGCCCTTCCCGGAAACGAGCTCCAGGTCGGGGTCATCGTCCTCAAGGTATGATATGACGAACTGGCCCGGCCGTATCTTTTGGTACTCCTCCCGGTCATAGTCCTTTTTCAAGATGACGGTTATGTCCGCGTTGCCGAAGATATTCTCTGCCGTGGTGGCCAGTCCTCCCTGATTTTCCATGT
>JAFGJX010000090.1 GCA_016928865.1 Spirochaetota bacterium | reverse complement strand
GCACTGGAATACCCGGTTTAAACACCTGGGGCGGCTGATCCGTTACGCCGACGACTGCGTTATAGTATGTCGCTACAGAAGTAAGGCGCAAGAAGCGTACCGTGAGGCATCCAGGTTCATGCAACGGCTGAAACTTACGTTGCACCCGGAAAAGACCCGGGTGGTAGGCGTTAATGAGGATGGCTTCGACTTTCTGGGGTTTTACTTCCGGAAGAGTCGGTCTGTGACCAGCGGCAAAATTGCGCCGTACTGCTGGCCTTCGATGAAGGCAATGAAAAATATCAGATTGAAAATCAAGGGAATAACCGGCAGAAGTATGTTTCGTCTCACTCCGGAAATGATTATGGGAAAGCTTAATCCTTTGATACGGGGATGGAGAAATTACTTTAAGACAGGCAACTCGACCATGAAATTCCAACAATTGGACGAGTATCTGCTATTCCGGCTTTTCCGCTTCATGAGGAAACAGGGCGGGAACCGTCGCCGATTATCAAGAAGAGAATTTGATACCTGGTATTACAACTATAGCGGCATAGAAAGATTTTACCAGCCGGGTGAAGTAGGTTGTAGACCTTGAATGCTGTGGAAAGAAGATTGTCGGTAAGCCGTGTGCGGGAGAACTGCATGCACGGTTTGATGTGGCAGGAGATGGAAACCGGGGTGCAAACCAACGGCGCCATCTCCTGACCCTACTCACATGGGCTTCTACTGAAGGAGGAGCTTTTTCCTTGTTATTCATCCGGAAAGCGCTCGACGTTGTCCGGAGGCCGGGAAGTGGCAGCTGAGTTTTCTTCTACACATCAGCCCGTCCCCTTTTCGACCTGAGCCAGAGCAGGCACGTTAACACCGCCCCGGCCGAGGCGACGCAGACGAGCATGAAGAGCACGGGAAACAGGCTCTGGTCATACCGCTGGTACATCCACCCGACCAGCTGCTCCTGGAATATGGGCCCGATTGAGCCCATGCCGTTGATGATGCCTGCGGCGGCCAGCGCCCCCTTCCGAGAGCCGACATCGATGGCGCCCGCGCCGGAAAGGAGCGAATCGGGGCCGAACAGCATGAACCCGGCAAAACCGATGGAAACGGCAAACACGACAAGGCTTTTCGATCCCAGGTAGTACATTGCGAAGAACGAGACGGTCATCACGCAGATCATCATGAACGAGAGAAACGACCTTCTCCCCCGGAAAATCCGGTCTGAAAGAAAGCCGGCCGCAATCACGCCCGCAAACCCGCATATGTCGAATACCGTTGACAGGTATCCCGCGTTCGCCTGCGAGATGAAAAAATTCTTGTTCAGGAACCAGGGAAGCCAGCTCCAGAGCGCATAGCGGAGAAACTTGATGCAGAAATATATCAGGCCCATCAGTGCAATGGTGACGACGACGCCGCGGTCCCATCCCCTCCCATCGCCGTCATTCATTGATGTGTCGTCTTCATCCGCAAGGGGCTGGAGTCCCGCGTCTTCCGGCCTGTTCGGATGCAGGACCAGTATCGCAAACCAGATAGCGAGGAGCGCCATAGACCCGCCGAAAAAGGAGTAGCGCCAGCCCATGGCGCCGAGCAGATACGACGCGAGGAGCGTCGCCAGTATCGGGCCTATCTGATAGCAGGTTGACCAGAGCCCGAGCACGCTCCCCCGCTCCGTCCGCCTGAACCAGTAGGCCAGGCTCCCGATGCATCCGGGCCAGCCGGTCCCCTGCGCGAGCCCGTTCAGCGCGATCCAGAGCACAAGCGTCCAGAAGCTGTTTGACATGCCGAAGAAAAACGTGCTGGCAATTGAAATCCCGGTGCCGGCAAGCAAAAGGAGCTTCGGCCCCAGCCTCCTGCCGAGATACGCGCTGGCGAACTGGCCCGCCATGTACGCGACCAGGTAGGCGGTGCCGAGGTGCGCGATCTCCGCCGGAGACAGGCTGAGCGCGTCTGCGATGCCGACCTTGGCCACGTAGAACGGCTTGCGGCAGAAATAGTACCCGACGTAGGCGAGCCAGGTGGCTCCGAGGATCTTTATCCGCCACGGGCGATAGCGGGAGGATTGATCACGGTCATTCTGGATATCATGCGGACTCATGCGAGGTCACAGCGCCCATTCCAGTCCCAGCTCGAGCATCTTCCTCGCGGCCGGGTTCCCGGTTTCCTCGTCCCAGCCCATGAAGCCATAATATTCCTCTTTCATGCGGGCAAAATCGTCCCGGTCGACCTGCCGCCCCTTGCTGGGGCCGTCAGGAAGCGGATCGAAGAGTCTCTCAGGCAGGACATCATCCTTTTTCGTGAAACCCCGGCGCGCGTTGATATGGCGCATCATGGTTATCCTTCTCTCTCCGACCTTCATGAGCTCCCACATTGTCATCTGCCAGCCGGTCGCGAACCGTACCAGGTCTTCCAGGTCTCGGTAGGTGAACAGGCTGCCCGGACCCCAGCAGAACATGCACAGCACCAGCGAATCGAGGAGGCTGTAGAATATCTGCGAGTATGCCGTCATGCGCACCTTGTTCGCGCTCGTTGAGGGGGCGTCCTCCTGGCCGAGGATCCCCAGTCCCATGCTCGCCTCGGACTTGCTCGCCAGCAGCCAGTCATGCTCCGAGGACATGTGGTCCGGCCCGATCGGGCAAACGGCGTACATGAGTGCGAGGCTCGGCTTCACCTGCGGCATATGGACCGGCAGGCCCGCGCCCTTGACATTGATCGCGTACGGGCGGGTATTCTCGCCGAACTTCCCTGCCAATGCCTCGAACCCCTCCGCGCAGGTTTCGCCAATGCCGGTGCGCGTTGCCGTTGATTCTATCAGCCAGAAGAGCGATTCGGGATCGCCGAACGCGAGCTTTTTCCCATCTGCATCCGATGGCCGGATCAGTCCCCGTTCCACGCATTCAAAAATATAGCCGGCAACGCATCCCATGGTGATGGTATCGATGCCGTAATTGTTGCACAGCTCGTTCGCTTTTGCCACGGCGGCGGCATCGGTTATTTCCAGGTTTGATCCGAGAAGGCCCAGAGTCTCGAACTCCGGCCCGCCCAGTGAATCGGAAATCCGGTACGGCGCATCGGCCTTCACGCGTTTCCGGCAGGAGACCACGCACCCGAAGCAGGAAGCCTGGCCCGCGCCGATCGCCGGCTCGTACGTCGACCCGTCGAGCTTCAGGTAGTCAGGATGCCATCCCCGCGAGTAGTTGCGTGTCGCGAAGTTTCCCCCCTCGGCCTGGAACTTCACCACACCCGGAGTGCCGTATTTCTTGAGCGTCTCGGGAAACCCGGATCCCGCGAGCCGGCCCGCCCCGGTCTTAGCGAGTTCTTTCATCGCCGATGGTTCGGCAAAGGAAAGCCCGCCCGTGCCCCGCACCACAACGGCCCTGAGGTTCTTGCTCCCCATGACCGCTCCCATGCCGGCGCGGCCGAAGGCGTCGTTCCCGTCAACCATTACGTTGGCGAAACGCACCAGCTTTTCACCCGCCGGCCCGCACTGCATGATGCTGATGTTCTTTTCGCCATGCTTTTTCAAGAGCAGTGCGCGAGCTTCAGAAACGGAAAGCCCTGCCAGATCGGAGGCATCCTGGATGGTAACGGATCCATCTTCTATCATGAGATATGAGAATTCAGGAGCGCGTCCCTCTATCACGATGGCGTCATACCCGGCGCGCTTGATCATCGGCCCGATGCTGCCCCCTGCCTGGCTGTCGGCGGCCATGTTCGTCAGCGGAGAGAGAGCGGCAATGCAGCAGCGGCTCACTCCGGACACGGCCGCGCCGGTGGCTACTCCCGTGGAAACGACCAGCACGTTCTCCGGTGAAAGCGGCCCGGTAGACGCTCCGGTCCTCGTCAACAAAAAATACGATCCCAGCGCGCTGCCGCCCAGGTACATCCGGAAGAAGTCCCCTCCCGGATGGAGCGTTTCAGTCACGCCGCTGGTCAGATTGACCATCAATATATTATCATGATACCCGTGCTTCATCACCGGCCTCTTCAATGGTAATCATCCGCGTCATTGAGCAACTCCCACATTAAAAGATAAAATCAGTCGACAGAAAATTCGACTTTTTCTCCCGTATAATCTCTGTAATGATCCTCTTGTTCTGGTCTGTCTCCTTTGCCGCAACCAGCGTGCGGATAGTAAAGACACGAAGTGCGTCTGTCACGGAGAGGGTGCCTTCCGCGCTGTCCTTCCTACCGGTGAAGGGGAAGGTGTCCGGCCCCCGCTGGCACTGGCTGTTAATGTTGACCCTGCAGACCTGGTTCACCAGGGGATCGATCAGCCGCGCGATGGCGTCAGGATCGTTCCCGAACACCGCCACCTGCTGGCCGTAGTTCGAATTCACCACATAGTCGAGCGGTTCCTCGATCCTGTCATAGGGGACCACCGGGATGACCGGCCCGAACTGCTCCTCGTGATAAATCTTCATCCTGTTGTTCACCGGATAGAGCACCGCCGGGAACATGAAGGTCCGGTTAATGGCGCCCCCTTTCTCGTTGACGACCATGGCGCCCTGCTCCTTGGCGTCTTCGATGTACCGCTTCATATGCTCGGTCTTATCAGGCTCGGGAAGGGGCGTCAGCCCCACGCCCTCGTCCCACGGCATCCCCGGCGCCAGGGAGGCGATCCGCTGATTCAGCTTTTTCAAAAACTCTACCACTATGTCCTTATGGACAAATATGATCTTGAGCGCCGTGCACCGCTGTCCGTTAAATGAGAGCGCTCCGGTCACGCACTCCTTCACCGTCGGGTCGATATCTGCGTCCCTGAGAACGATCCCCGCGTTTTTCGCCTCAAGCCCCAGGACCGAGCGAAGCCGGTGCGGCTTCGGGTGCTGCTTCTTGATGATATCCGCGACCCTGCTCGAGCCAATGAAGGCAAGCACATCGATCTTTCCCGATTCCATGAGCGGACCCACCACCTTCGCGCCGTCACCGTATATCGTGTTGACCACGCCGGCCGGAAAGGCGTCCCTGAATGCCCTCAGCAGCGGGCGGTGCAGCAGCACGCCGATCTTCGGCGGCTTGAAGATCACCGTGTTCCCCATCAGGAGCGCCGGAATCAGCGTGGTAAAGGTCTCGTTCAGCGGGTAGTTGAACGGCCCCATGCACAGGACCACGCCGAGCGGCGCGCGGCGTATCTGGCCGATAATGCCGTCTTTAATCTCAAAGCGCGATCCTGCGCGATCAAGCTCCTTCAGGGCGTCGATCGTGAAGGAGATGTACTCGATCGTGCGATCGAATTCCTTGGCGCTGTCCGCATGGGTCTTTCCTATCTCCCACATGAGCAGATTCACGATCTCATTCCGCTCCTCCTTCATCATGAAGGTGAACTTTTCCAGGCATCGAATCCTCTCTTCTACCGGCAGTGTGGGCCACCGGCCCCTGCCGCTGTCATACGCCGCGACCGCGGCGTCAAGGGCCTCGAGAGCCTCCTTCCCGGTGAAGAGGGGATACCTGCCTATGACCTGCTGCTCAAGGCCGGCCCCGGTATTCAGGCAGATCGGCGACAGGACTTCCTGCATCTCTCCGTTCCAGGCGCGTATCTCGCCATTGACGAGATATTCCTTCTGGATGATGGGAAACGATGGCAGGTACTCTGCCGGAATCCCGCCCCTTTCAGGGAAGATCGATGATATTTTGTCTGTACTGGCCATATCGCTCACCTCCATTGTATGGCGCTGCGACCGCTCACATCCTTCCGTAGCGGACGGCCTCCAGAATGATCTCAGAATACGAGGGATGCACGAACATGCATTCCCCGATCTCGTCCACCGGTATCCCTCGCGAGACTATCAGCGCAAGCTGGTTCATGATGTCCGCGATATCATCCCCGACCGCTGATGCGCCGATCACCTTTCCCGAGGAGGCGTCAGCGACGAGCTTGACAAAGCCCGTGTCCCTCCCCTCCATGACCGCCTTTCCCAGCGCCTTGAAGAAGTACCTGTACACCCGGCAATCGAGCCCTTTTTCTTCCGCAGCATTTTTACTGATGCCCGCGCTTCCCACCTGGGGTATGGAAAAGACCAGCCGCGGCATCGTCCCGTAATCGATGCGCGATCGTTCACCCGTGACCATATGCCGCACCGCTGCCTCCGCCTCGCGCGCCGCGGTGTACGCGAGCATGGGCGTGTCGATGCAGTCCCCGGCGGCATATATGTTCTTTGCCGAAGTCCGAAGCGAATCATCCACCGCGATAAAGCCCTTTCCGTCGAGCTTCACCCCGGCTGCGTCCAGTGCGAGCGAGGCGGTGTTCGGCCTGCGTCCGGTGGTCTCGAAGATAAGATCATACCTGTTTTTCTCCGACGCATCGGACTCGATTGATACCTCGCCGTCCGGGCCAATTTCAGCTATCCTGCTCTTCGCGTACACGCCGATGTTTCTCTTCCTGAATTCGCGGAGCATGACCCGCACCGCCTCCTCGTCCTCGCCAAAGAGAAGGGATTCCAGCATTTCGACAATATCGACCTGCGCGCCGATCGATGCGAGGAAGGAAGCGTACTCGCATCCGACCACGCCCCCGCCGATGATCAGGGTGCGGCCCGGAGGCCCTTCGAGATTGAATATCCGGTCAGAGCCGAACACGTTGGGCCGGTCGAAGAGCCGCTTCGGAGAGGATCCTGTTGCAATTATGACATGTTTTGCCGACACCGTGTCGCTGCCGGCATCGATTACCGTATTCGACCTGAACGACGCCTCGCCGGGCAGCACCTCGATCCCGAGCGATTGTATTCTTGACCGCAGGCCGGCGCGGATCTGATAAACGCGCTTCATCACCAGGTCCTGGAGCGCGTGATAGTCTTTTTGCGCATGTGCATGATACAGCAGGCCCTTCAGGGGAATGCACCCCTCGTTCAGGCATACGCCGCCGAGCCGTTCCGGATCGCGTTCGATGATGGCTGTCTTCAGATTGTATTTCCTGGCTTCGAACGCCGCCGTATACCCCGCCGGCCCCGAGCCGATGATAACGAGATCATATTCTTTCAATGCTATTTCCTCTCACCATGCAGTGTCCTTCATTCAGCTCTTCGAAGCCCCCCTCCGGGGGGTTTGGGGGGTGTACCTCTCAGCCATATACGAGCTCCTCACGTACGGGCCGCTCTCCACATGCAAAAATCCGAGCGCGCCGGCTTCTTCTTTATAATGATCAAACAGGCCGGGCTCGACATATTCACGCACCGGCGTGTTTTCCTTCCCGGGCCGCAGGTACTGGCCGAGGCTCAGGTAGTCGCACCCGACGCTCCTCAGGTCGCGCAGCACCGCAATCACCTCGTCCGCGGTTTCACCCAGGCCGAGCATCAGGCCTGACTTCGTCCGCAGCGCGGGAGAAGATGCCCTGGCGACCTCAAGCACCGTGAGGCTCCGCTTATAATCGCACCCTTTGCGCACGGCATAGAGCGAGGGCACGGTTTCGATGTTATGGCCGAATATGTCCGGCCCTGCTATCGTAACCGCGTCAATGGCTTCCTTTTCTCCCTTGAAGTCGGGAACCAGCACCTCCACGGCGACGGGAGGATCAAGTAAGCGAAGCTCCCGTATCACTCCTGCGAATACCGACGCGCCGCCATCAGCCAGGTCGTCCCTGGTGACCGAGGTGACGACCGCGTGCCTGATTCCCATACGTTTCACGGCCTCGGCCACGCGGCCGGGCTCCGTCGTATCGGGCGGACCCGGCGCGCCATGCTTCACAGCGCAGAAGGAGCACCCCCTCGTGCACACGTCGCCCAGGATGAGAAATGTGGCCGTGCCTCTTGAAAAGCACTCGGCTATGTTCGGGCAACGCGCCTGGTGGCACACCGTGTGGAGGTCAAGACCGCGAAGCCGCGCCTCGGTTTCATGCATGGCGCGGTAATCAATCTTCTTATTGAGCCATTGCGGCCGGGACCTCTTCATCGTCCTCTGTCCTCCCCTCCAGGTTCCATCGCTCGTTCAGGTAGCGTCTCTCCATTATCTCGCGGACATGGTCCATCTCATCGGCATCGAGCTCTGACGGCTTGAGCCGCCACCCGGTCGATATGACGAACGCGTCCTTGAGCCGCGCCATGACAAGTTCCTCGTTTATCATGTGCCCGGCAATCCTGTCAAGCGTGGTAAAATTCCTGAAATCGATCGGGATTTTAAAGCAGGAGCGTATCCGCTCTTCATCAAGCACGAGCGGTATTGTCCCGTGCTGGAAGATGCTGCCGCCCGACCGTCGCTGGGCGTTCCCGCCGATCTTCATCCCGTGTATCAGTATATCAAATCCCTCGTTCCCTGAAAAGCAAAAGTCCGGGCGGCGCACTCCCGTACGGCAGGCAGGGATGTCCTTTGCGAACAATGCGGGCAACCCCAACATGCGATAGAGTCGTATGATGATTTTATTCATTATTTCGAAGGATTCAACCACCGAAAGTGGTCTGCCGTCAATATCCCTCTCACCGCAGGCAAGGGAATAGGTGACTTCGCGGTCATGGTATATGGCCCCGCCGCCAGTAATCCGCCTGATGATGGAAACGCCTCGGGCGCGGCACGAATCGACATCGAGGCAGGAGACCGGCTGGTACCGTCCCATGGTTATTGAGGGCGGCGACCATCGATAAATACGCAGAAACGGCCTGTTGGTGCGCATGTGCCAGGAATGGAGGTATTCATCGATCGCCATGTTCTCCTGGCCGCTCCGGGGGGCGCAGGAAACGAGTCGGACCGTCAAGGGTTCCATGTCAATTTCAACTCTCTGGCCGCCCTGGTCTCGTCGGGCCGGGACACGGGCGTATTGTTCGGGGCGTTTTTTAGCCGGCCGGGGTCTGTATCTGCCAGGTTCGCTATATCGATCATGGCATCGATGAATGCATCGATCGTTTCCTTCGATTCGGTCTCCGTCGGCTCGATCATGAGCGCCTCGTCGACCACGAGCGGGAAATAGATCGTGGGCGGGTGGAATCCCCGCTCGATCAGGGCCTTCGCGATATCGATGGCGTGCACGCCGCTCTTGCGGACCTGTCGTCTCGCGGAGAAGACGCATTCATGCATGCAGGTCCGGTTGTAGGGAAGGTCATAATAGGGAGCGAGCTTTACCCTGATGTAGTTCGCGTTCAGGACCGCCTTTTCCGACACGTCGATGAGCCCCTCCCTGCCAAGCATCATGATATAGACTGCTGCGCGGACGAGGACGGCAAAATTGCCGAAAAAAGACGCCAGGGAGCCAATGCTGTTCTTCAGGCTGAAGTCGAGATAAAACTTCCCGTCATCCGCCCTGGCGACGACCGGTGTCGGCAGAAAATCAACGAGCTTCTCCGATACCGCCACCACGCCAGCGCCGGGCCCTCCGCCGCCGTGGGGAGTTGAAAAGGTCTTGTGCAGGTTCATGTGCACGATGTCGAAGCCGATATCGCCCGGACGCGCCTTCCCCAGTATCGCGTTCAGATTGGCGCCGTCGTTGTAGAGGAGCGCGTCGTGCTTGCGCGCCATCTCGACGATCTCGCGAATTTCCGGGTGAAACATCCCCAGGGTGTTGGGGAGGGTAAGCATGACGCCCGCCACCTCATCGTTCATGGCTTCGCGGAACCGTTCCAGGTCCATCCCCCCGCCGCTGTTGACCGGTATTGACACGACATCATAGCCGCCCATGGCCGCGCTCGCGGGATTGGTGCCGTGCGCCTCGTCGGGAACGATAACCACGCGTTTTTTGTTCCCCCTGCTCCGGTGGTAGGCAGCCATGAGAAGGATACCGGCCAGCTCGCCGTGCGCGCCTGCGTAGGGCTGAGTCGTAACCCCCGCCATCCCGGTGATCTCCGCGAGGAAGGACGAGAGGGTATGAATGAGCTCGAGCGAGCCCTGCACTGAGCCTTCGTCGATATATGCCAGGTACGGATGCAGACCGGCAAATCCGGGGAGCGAGCTGACCGCCTCGTTCACCTTCGGATTGTATTTCATGGTGCAGGAACCGAGCGGATAGAAGTGCGTGTCCACCGAAAAGTTGAGCTGCGACAGGCGCAGGTAATGCCGGACCACGTCGAGCTCGGACACCTCGGGAAGCCCGCTGTCAGTCGCTCTCAGGTACCGGTCCCCGATCGATTTGAGGACGCTTTCATCCGCCGCGCCCATGGAGACCCCTGTCCTTCCCGGAACGCTTTTTTCGAATATTAATTTCATGACAGCACCTTCTTTGCAGCGGACGTATACCTATCGATGTCATCGATGGAGATCTTTTCCGTCGCGGCAACGACAAGCTGGTCCGGCCTGTCCGGGTAGAAGAGCGACGCCGGGACCCCGGCCGCGAACCCTTCGGCGAGCATCGCTCTGGCGAAATCAATAGCCGGTCCCGGCAGCGCGACCGTAAACTCGTTGAAGGTCCTCCCTTTCAGGACCTCAACGCCGCGGATTTTTTTCATTGAATGCCTGAGGTATTCGGCGCGCTCCATGCTGATGATCGCCGCCTTTCTGAACCCCTCCTTTCCGAGGAGCGAGAGATAGACCACCGCGCGCAGGGCGCAGAGCGCCTGGTTGGAGCATATGTTTGACGAGGCCTTTTCCCTTCGAATGTGCTGCTCGCGGGCCTGGAGGGTCAGCACATAGGCCTTCATTCCGTTGCGATCGGCCGTCTCGCCGACGATCCTGCCCGGCATCTTGCGCACGTATTTCCGGTCCACCGCCATAAGCCCCAGGTAGGGACCGCCGAACGAGAGCGGCATGCCCAGCGACTGTCCCTCGCCCACGGCGATATCGGCCTTCATCTCACCCGGGGTCTTCAGCACGCCGAGAGAAAGCGGATAGAACACGTGGATCCCCACTATATCTTTTTCCCGGGCGCGCGCGAAAAGTGACTCATAATCATCCACGCTCCCGAAGAAATTCGGATCCTGCACCACGACCGCGGACACCGCTTCATCGAAAAACGATTCAATTCGCTTCTGGTCTGTCGCGATATCTTTCAGATCTGATTCGATTATCTCCACGTCGATGTTGACCGCGTATGTCGCCACAATGCGTCTGAAGAGCGGATTGACACCGGCATCGACAATAACCCGCCTTCTGCCGTTTGACCTTACCGCCATGGCGATGGCTTCGTACAGCGCCGTGCCGCCGTCGTAGAGCGATGCGTTCGCGAAGTCGAGCCCGGTCAGTGCGGCGATCATGGACTGGTATTCGAATATGGCGCGGAGCGTCCCCTGGGACGCCTCGGGCTGGTACGGGGTATATGCGGTGACGAATTCCGAACGCGACGCGATTGCGTCCACGGCCGCGGGGATGAAATGATCGTAATACCCGCCTCCCAGGAACGAGACATACCCGGTCGCGTTGCGGCGCGAAAGAGCGTTGAAATAGGCCGACGCCTCGTGCTCGGTCACTCCCGGGGGGAGATCAAATGATTTCGGCCGTAGAGTCGATGGAATATCCGCGAACAGATCCTCCACCGAATTGACGCCGATCGCGTTCAGCATCTGCAGTATCTCATCCTGGGTGTGGGGTGTGTATACGGCCATCGCTATTCCAGCCCGCCGGCGTATTCCCTGTACTGCGCGGCGGTCATCAGGTTTTTCGTCTCAGACGGATCGGAGAGCTCTATCTCGGCGATCCATCCGTCCTCGTAGCAGGACTGGTTTATCAGCTCCGGGGACTGGTCGAGCGTATCGTTGAACGCGGTGATGGCGCCCGACAGGGGAGCGTATATGTCGCTTGCCGCCTTGACCGATTCTATGCCGGTCAAAAAATCAAACTGCTTCACCGTTTTGCCTTTCTGGGCCGGATCAACATAGGTGATATCGCCCAGCTTCTGCTGCGCGTAGTCGCTGATCCCGATTCTGGCCCTTTTGCCGTCGATTTTCGCCCACTCATGCTCCTTTGAATAATAATAGCCATCCTGAACGGTGATATTCATCTCCCCTTATACCTCCGAATACTTTATTGATGTTGATGTAATAAACGGCACGGACTTTATCGACGCCTTGATGACGCCCTTTCCCGTATCAATAACTATTTCATTGCCCGGCTCGCTCTTTGCTGCGTCGATGTATCCCATGCCGATGCCCCGGTTCAGGTGCGGAGAAAAGACGCCGCTGGTCACGAAACCGGCGTCAGCGCCGGCGGCGACCAGACGATTCTCATGACGGGGCGTCCTCCTGCCGTCCACGGCGAAGCCTATCAGGCTTCGCCGCACCCCCCTCTTCTTCTGCTCTAGAAGTGCATCCTTCCCGGTAAAGTTCTTCTCCATGTCCAGGAATCGCTCCATACCCGCATCAATCGGCGTTGTCTCCTCGCTCAGCTCGCTTCCGTACAGGGGGAGCCCCATCTCCAGCCGGAGGATGTCACGGGCCCCGAGCCCTGCCGGCTTTACCGCCGGGTGCTTCAGCAACAGGTTCCAGAGCTCCGCTCCCCGGTCAGCATCAACGTACACCTCGAAGCCGAGCTCGCCGGTGTATCCGGTCCGGCTGATGATAAAGGAGCCGCCGAGAAATTCGAAGCGATCAAAGCCGTAGTATTTCAGCTTTTTCACGCCGTCGCCGGCAACGGCTTTCATCACTTCGAGCGAGCCGGGCCCCTGCACGTCGATCTTTACCGTGCGGGCCGATATGTTCTCTATTAATGAGCCCGGGGCGAGCCTCGAGCCGATAACGCTGTAATCCCGCTCCTCGCCGGAGGCATTGACCACCAGCATCCATTCATCGCTTTTAATCCGGTACGCGATGAGGTCATCGAGCACCCTGCCCCCGTCGTCAAGGAGGAACCCGTACTTGCATCTCCCGGCCTGCATCTTCAACACCGGTATTGTTACGGCGCAGTCCAGGGACCCCGTGTCGGGCGACTCGCGCACTATGAATTCGCCCATATGCGATATATCAAAAATGGATACTGACGAACGGGTATGCTTCGTCTCCTCGAGGATGCTGCCGTAATGGATCGGCATGTTCCAGCCGGCAAAAGGCGCCATCAGCGCGTTGAGCTGAAGATGTTCTTCAAAAATGGGCGTGTTTTTAGTTTCCATGCCTTCTTCCAGAGCCTTCATCCGATGTCGCTTACTGGTACGCTTCAGCCGCGTCGATCTCGATATCGATATCCATCCGGTCCGCCAGCTTCTCCAGCTCCCTCCGGAGCGAGGAGAGCTTTTCGCCTACCGGGACGTTGATGATGCATTTCATCCTGAATATTGGCGCGCCGCTCACCGGGGCGTTGGTGACGCGCGTCTCCATCGATTCGATATTTATATTGCGCTTGTGCAGAATGCGGGTGATTTCATGCACGATGCCGGGGTGGTCCATGCTCGTCGCCTGCAGCCGGTGGGGCATTGACGGGACCAGCATCCTCTCGCGCGGGGCCAGCGTCGGTTTAAGCTGTATCGAAAGGCCGGTGCTCTTCTCCAGGGCCGCCAGCTTGCCGCGCATCCCGTCAACAGTATCAGCCTCTCCCGAGGCGAGCAGAATCACCGCGAACTCGCCGCCCAGGACAGCCATGCGGCTGTCTTCGATATTTATTTTTGCAGCAGTCAGGAAGGCGCTTATTTCATCAACAAGACCAGGCCGGTCATGACCGACCGCCGTGAGGACAACATAGGATCCCATCGCACCGCCTTGTGAAAATCACTCAATTATTATAGAAACATCAAAAAAAACAGGATTTAACCCTATAAAGCACTTTCGAAAAAAACAAGTTAAAATTCTTATGTCGTATGATTTTTTTTATGCCCCTTGATTTAAACCGATCCGGACAAAGAATCTATCCCGAAAGGTTAATCACACGCCGGAAAAAAGCTTCGCGGCCTGCGGAACTCGGGCAAAAGCGTTGAAAGCTCAGACAGTCCTCGGCCGCTCATCTCTTGTTTCCGACGAGTTATCGGCCTATCGGAATATTTTTTAACAATACCTCCCAGATGCTGAGATGCACTCTGATCCAGTCATATTGATCAAAAATGACCGGCTCCGTTTCAGAAACAATTTGCTTTACATAATAGTTGCTTACTGTATTATATTTCATTATGACAGCATGCGCGAGGTAACAGCAATGAACAGGTCAACGATACAGGGAATGCTTACTATTAAACAACTCGGGGAAAAAGCCGGGGCAGGAGAAATCGAGACCGTTATCGCGGCTTTCCCTGACCTGTACGGCCGTCTTATGGGAAAGCGCATCGCAGTTGACTTCTTCCTGGACGAGGTGGCGGGCGCCGGCATGCACGCCTGCAATTACCTGTTCACGACGGACATGGGAATGAACCCGGTGCCGGGATACCGGTACGCGAGCTGGGACACGGGATACGGAGATTTCCACTGCGTACCGGACCTGTCGACCCTCAGGAACGCGACCTGGCTTGATCGGACCGCCCTGGTCATCTGCGACGCGCACGAACTGGATTCCGGGACTCTCACGCCGATAGCGCCCCGCTCAATACTGAAAAATCAGCTCGCGGCAACAGCGGAAGTAGGAGTCCTCCCCGTGGGCGCGTCTGAGCTGGAATATTTCATCTTCAATGAGGGCTACGAAAGCGCCCGCTCACGTCGATACCAGGACCTGAAGCATATCGGATCATATATTGAAGACTATCATATTCTTCAGGGCACCCGCGAGGAGCCGCTGAATGCGGCGGCGAGAACCCATCTGGCGTCGAGCGGCGTGCCGGTCGAATTCAGCAAGGGGGAATGGGGACCGGGCCAGCATGAGCTTAACATCCGCTACGCTGACGTGCTTTCAATGGCGGACCGGACGTGCCTGTACAAGCAGTGCTTCAAGGACATCGCCGGAAGCATGGGGCTGGCCGTCACCTTCATGGCGAAATTCGACGAAGGACTTGCCGGATCGAGCTGTCACATCCATATGAGCCTCTGGGATCCTGACGAAAAAAAGAATCTTTTTTCCGGCGGCGATGATTCAGATCCGGCAGCCGTTTCGGACGTGTTCCGCTGGTTCCTCGGCGGATGGATACGGCATACAGCCGAACTGATGCCGTTTTACGCGCCAACCGTCAATTCCTACAAACGGTATCAGTCGGGGTCCTGGGCCCCCACCGCCATCGCCTGGAGTCGCGACAACCGCACCGCGGGATATCGGATCGTGGGGTCCGGCAAATCGCTCCGCATCGAAACACGCATCCCCGGGGCCGATATCAACCCGTACCTGGCATATGCCGCCGCGCTCGCCTCCGGTCTTGACGGCATCCGCAATAAAATCGATCCGCCCGGCGAATTCAGGGGGGACATCTATTCGGCAGCATCACTGCCCCGCGTGCCCGCGACCCTGCGGGACGCGGTCGACGCGCTGGAACGAAGCGCCTTTGCGCGCGAAGCGTTCGGCGCCGATGTTATCGGACACTACCTGCATTTTTTCAGGACCGAGCAGGAGCAGTACAACAGGGCGGTTACAGACTGGGAGCGGGCCCGTTATTTCGAGCAGATATAATCACGCCCGCGGCGGGGTGAAGCTCTATTTCTTGCCGAGGTTAATGTAGTAATCGAGGATTTTCTTGTCTTCTGCGGACAGGTCGACAAAACTGATCCCGATCCGGTAGGAACGTTCTCCGTCTTCCTCGACCCTGACGATGCGGCCCGATCCCTTAAAAAAATCGAACGTGTTCGGTTTCATAAAGGTGATACTCACCGTATCGCCCACATCAAGCTTCCGGTCAGTGCTGAGCAGCAGGCCGCTTCCGCTGACATTGATCGACTTCGATGAGTTTATCTCGATGGTGTTCCGTTCGGAAGGCTCTCCCTTCTTTACCAGCCGCACATTGAACTCATCACTGATCCTGACATATTCCCTTTTGGTTTCGCTGACAGCCATGTGAGCCTCCTGCTAGTTCTTGTAAACGGTCACGGGCAGCCGCATGAATCCTGACCGCGTCTTTACATACATGTGGCCCGCCAGACGATACCTGAGGCTTCCCGTCTCCCCTGGTTTACCGGCAATCGTCATACCGAGCGCAGCATAGGGGATTGACACGTCCGCGTCAATCTTTTTCGTCTCGCCCGGCGGGATCGTTATCGCATTAAACCGGACATTCATGGTCTTCCTGTTGTCAATATACAGATAGAGATCCATCCGGTCCAGGGCCACTTCAATTTTGTTCGGGTTAGAGATGGAAAGCATCATGAGCATCGTTACGCCGTTTAAGGAAAACGCTTCTACCCCGACGCTCTCCAGCCTGAACACGCATTTTTTCAGAAGCCTGCGGCGTTCGATAAAATCGCATCCAGTGAGGCTGGATAAAGCGATGAGTATCGAAAGCAGGCCGGCCGTAGCACTTTTTTCCATATTTATCGACTATCCGCCATGCGGCTTCAACCCGTTTATAACAGCCTGACGCCCCGCCATAATGAAAACGGATGCCACGGCATCCGTTTAATATCCTTAAGCCCCGTTACCTACGCCTTCTGATCGATATTATATCCCTTCTTCGCTTCTTTGAAGCTCTTCATCATGCTTGATTGCTCATTTTTTACTTTCTGCAGTAGATTCTCTTTCGGATTGATGATCTCCCGTGCCTTTTTCTTAACCATCTCAGTTGGATTATTCAGCGCGACATTCTGCGTGATCTTTTCTGTTGCCATATATACCTCCCTTTTATATAGCCGTACACATGAAACCGGGATGCCCAATCCCATTATTACAATTAATGTAGTATCCAGGGTAATATTATTCAAGAAAAAAATCGTTGACCCTGAATAATTCTGCCTGCTTACTCTACTGAAGCCAATGTCATGCAGGATGGAGATTCACACTGGTTAAATCGTTCTACATAGAGACCTTCGGGTGCCAGATGAACAAGAATGATTCGGAGCTCATGTCCCTTTCACTGGAAAAGCACGGATTCCGGGCTTCAGGCTCGCCGCTCGATGCCGATATCGCCGTTTATAACACCTGTTCGGTGCGCGAACACGCTGAAAACAGGGTCATATCCCGAATCCGCTCTCACCGTAAAAGGATGAGGGACCGTGGCGGCATCATTGTCATTGCAGGGTGCATGGCACAGAGGATCGGCGAACAGCTCATTGCCGCAGGCACGGCAGATATGGTAATCGGGCCCTACCAGTCGCCCGATATCGGCAGCCTGGTCTCCCGGTACCTGGCCGGCCGCGAACGCCACAGTTTCCTCTCCCAGGAGCAGGGCGATTTCTCGGACAGGATAAATCCCGATCTGGTACGCTCCGTAGAAGGCCCCGAATGGCACCGGTGGGTCACCATAACCCACGGATGCGAAAACTACTGTTCCTATTGTATAGTGCCCTTCGTACGCGGGAAGCTGATATCGTTCCCCTCCGGGAGGATCCTCGATTATATCAGGCTCCTGGCAGCGAACGGCGCCAGGGAGATAACGCTCCTCGGCCAGAACGTGAACCAGTACGGCACGGACACCGGCGACATCCCGTTTTACCGGCTGCTCGAGTCATCGGCCCGCGTCCCCGGCATCGAGCGCATTAACTTTATCACCTCCCATCCAAAGGATTTCATCGAGGAGATCCTCCATGTGATACGCGACCATTCGAATATATCCCGTTCCATTCACCTGCCCCTTCAGAGCGGTTCCGACAGGATACTGGGGCTGATGAACAGGGGATACACCGTCGGCGACTATCTTCGAATAATCGAGAAGATCAATGCGCTTCTTCCCGATTATGCGGTATCGACCGATCTGATTGTCGGATTCCCCGGCGAAACAGAGGAGGATTTCAGCGAAACGCTCAGGTCCGTTGAGCGCATACGCTTCGACGACGCGTTCACCTACGCCTATTCCCCGCGCGAAGGGACGCCCGCCTTCTCCCTCCCTGAGACCCTTACGCGGGACGAGAAAATATCACGGCTCGAGCGTCTGATTGCCCTCCAGCGGGAGATATCCCGCGGCAGGCTCCGCGAGCGGATCGACCGTGTTGAGGACACGATCATCGAGGGTTTCAGCAAAAAGTCAGACGACCGTGTCAGGGGGCGTACGTACCTTAATCACAATGTGGTGGTGCGCGGCTCGGGCGACGATATCGGGAAAAAGATCCGCATCAGGATAGACGGCGTCATCGGCGCCACGCTGAGGGGAACGCGAATTGCGTAGCGCAACATTCATAACCGCATCACTCATCTTCACGGCCGTTGTGGCCGCAACCCCGCATGCCCGCGCAGCCAGGACCCCGCGAATGACTGATCGTCAATATTTCGACGCGGTGCTCGATCTGGCGAAGCGTAACGACGCTGAAGGGGTACAAAAAACGTCTTCAGAATTCTTCAGGCTCTACCCGAAAAGCCCTCTCATTCCCGACGTGAGGCTTGTGCTGGCGGAATTCGAGCAGTCCCCCGAAGAATCAATAGCGAAATACCGCGTCCTCGTAGACAAATACCGTTACTACGCAAAACGTGATTATGCCCTCTACCGTATATGCGAGATCGAGTTCCTCCTGTCGCGCTGGAGCGACTGCGCCGAGGACGCCCGCGCCGGACTCAAGCTTCCCGCCGGCCCCCATGTGAGCGGTTTCCGCATATTTCTCATTACCTCCCTGATTCATCTGGGAGAGTACGGCGACGCGGAGCAGGAATGCAGGCGGCTCATCGAAGCGGACCACGAATACAATACCATGGCGCGATCGCTCCTGATCCTGTCGCATATTTACCGGAACACCACCGGACTCTCGCGCACGTACATCACCACGATCAGGGAGCTCGCCGTCGGGTACCGCAAGTCAGACTCGCTCCCACCGACGCTCTACCTCCTGGGTGAATTTTATGAAAAGAGGGGCATGTTTAATGAATCGTATTCGGCCTATTCCGACCTGGTGAAGCAGTTTCCCGGCGCTCCGGAAGCGGCACGGGCTGAAATACGAATTGCCGCTCTGAAGAATCATCTGCCGCGCCGCGTCAGCTATCTGCCGGGCAAGGAGGTCATTGATGCGGCCGATACCATCGATATCCGCCCGGAAACCGCGGTTCCCGAGTCAGATACCGAGCGGGCGTTTTATTCGATATCGATAGGGCCCTTTTCCACAAAGAGCGAGGCGAACAGGATAAGGGGGCTGCTGGACAATTTCAATTTCAGGAAGCTGGTGAGTCTCCGAAGCGGGTACGCCCTCTATGTGGGCAGGGGCGCGGATGAAGACGCGATCATGAAAGTCAAGATCCGGCTCGCGGAGGAATACGGAATCAACGGCCGCATCGTCCGCATATCCGGCGACGGCCGCCGCTCATACATATACGGGGAATAGGCATGGACACCAAGATCACGCCGGCGATGAAGCAGTACCTGGACATGAAGAAGCAGTACCCGGAAGAGGTCCTCTTTTTCCGCATGGGCGATTTTTATGAAATGTTCTTCGAGGACGCCCACATCGCCTCGAAAATTCTCGACATCGCCCTCACCTCGCGGCAGAACGATATCCCCATGTGCGGCATTCCGTACCATGCGGCCGAGAGCTATATCGCCCGCCTCATAAAGGCGGGGAAACGTGTGGCGATCTGCGAGCAGATGGAAGCCGTGCCCTCGTCCGGGCCGGTCGTCAAGCGCGAGGTCGTCAGGATCATCACCCCGGGCACCGTCGTGGAACAGAACCTGATCCAGTCGGACGAAAACAATTTCCTCGCCTCGGTCATCATCGACGCGAAGCAGATCGGGCTCGCCTTCGTGGACATCTCGACCGGCGATTTCTTTTTGTCTTCCATCGACAAATCGCCGGAGCTTTTCCGCGGCGAAATCATCAAATTCAATCCCCGGGAAGCCGTGCTCTACGAGGGCGACTCCCCGGACAGCGGCGCCTATTCCGAGTATATCCGAATGCGCGATATCCCGATCTACCGCATCAACGAGTGGCTGTATGACGCGGAGTTCATGACCGGCATCATCGCCGAAACATTCGGGATCGCCGGCACGAGAGGGCTCGGCATCACCACCGACCTCGATATCATGACCGCGGGCTCCATCCTCCAGTACCTGAAGGAGACGCACAAAAAGACCATCGGGCACCTCAAGTATCCCCGCAAGATCGTTTCAAGCGACATCATGATGCTCGACGACGCAACCATCGCCAACCTCGAGATTGTCAGAAACATCCAGGACGGGTCACGAAGCCGCACCCTCTTCCAGGTCCTCGACTATACCGGGACCGCAATGGGCAGACGCACGCTCGAACGCAGTCTGCTCCAGCCGCTTCTCGACGCCGACGCCATCGAGAAGCGGCTGGATGCGGTCCAGTATTTTCACGAGTTTCACGACCTGGCGCGCCAGGTGCTCGATTACAT
>JAFGJX010000089.1 GCA_016928865.1 Spirochaetota bacterium | reverse complement strand
GTTGTGGCATTCCCCGCAGGTGCGCTCCTCCGACAGCGCTGCCGGGTTGCCGGTCCTGTTCCCGGCCCTGTCAAGGGGGTAGAACTCAGGGTGCATGACGTAGCATTTGGGGCAGGTCATCTTCTTGTCGGGCCCGCCGAAACCCGCGTATACCGTGAGCGCCATGGTTGCAACAGCGGTGATGAAATAGACGTATTTTTTCATCTGGCCCCTCCTGACGCAAGCTTCTCGCGGCCTCCCGAGTCAAGCGGGTCGTCCGGGTACCCCAGCGCGTTCCAGTTCATGCGCGGAGCGGGGCCGTGGCAGTCATTGCATCGCAGCGCCTTGTCGCCTGCGGTTACCATGTGCGACAGGGGCCAGTACATATCGGTGCGGGCAAAACCGTAGCTGCCGCTGTATTTAATGCCCGATATCTTCTCTGAGAGCCTGAAGGCCTTGTCCCAGTTGAATTCGTGCCAGTAGCCGCCCTCGCCGGCAGTGACCGGCTGCAGGAGGTGGTTGTATGCCCTGTCATAGGGCTGGATCGCGCGGTGCACCTTAAAGGGCCATATCTTTGCCGAGCGGTCCCTGATGCTTCCCTGGGGCGGGTTCAGCAGGGTGATGGACGCGGGGTTCATCGTGTCGTTCCACAGGTACCGCTTCACCGTCATGTTGAACCAGTAGTATTCAGGCACCAGGTCTTTACCGTAGATGAACTCTCCCTTGATTTTCAGGTACACATGGGGATCGTCCTTGCGGTTGAAATCTCCGGCCTTGGACCAGTCCCAGAAGGTCTTGGTCGCGGCCTTCCGCGCGAAGCGGGGGATGTGGCAGGTCTGGCAGGCCACGGCCTCAACGTGGGTGTTTATCCTGCTGTCCTTGTGGGGCTTTTCATCGTGGCAGTCCGTGCAGCTGATGCCGTTCCGGTGATCAACGCTGACGGAGTATGACGTTCCCTTGATATTGTGCCTTTCCGTCACATGGCAGTCTATGCAGAGCATGTCCTTGCTCATGTGTATGTCCAGGTCGGCGTAGGCGTTCAGGAGGCTTTCGTCAAGGTCGCCGTGCTTGACGCCCATGCCGCCCCCTCCGTAGTTGTGGCAGAGCGCGCAGTTGTTGCGCTTCGGATAACCCACGTTTTTCGCCACGTCCAGGAGGTCAACCCCCTCGCTCGGCATTCCCCACGCGCCCTTGGTATAGGTGCCGGACCAGTCGTGGCATACGAGGCAGTCCACGTTTTCGCTCTTCGAGAAATCGTACGATGAGTCTTTCCATCCGTACCCGGCGTGGCAGCTGTTGCAGGACTTCTCGTTCCCCTGGACCCCGAGACAGAAGTTGTTGGGGAGATTCTTCTTCCCGATGCTGAAGGTCCCTTTTTTTCCGGGGATCTTTACACCGGACCGCTCCCACCGCCAGTGCGCGGTCTTCATGAAGTCCGAGGCAGAGTCTTCATGGCAGGAAAGACAGGCCCTGGTTACGTCCTGCGGCGTCGCGAATTTTTCATTCATGACTGGCGCGTGGTTGAAGTGGGGTCTGAAGCGTTTTACCTTTGCCCAGGGGTCCTTCGTTCCAGAGTTCGAGCAGCCGGATTGTACGGCCGCGACTGCCAATATCGCACAAAAAATGGTTGAGATTGCCAGCATTCTCTTTTTATTCATATGTATGCCTCTGGTTGGTGTGTGCGCGCTTGTCCTGAAACCGGCATCCGGCAGGGATGTCTTATGATATAAATGGGTACCGGGTCTTTCAATGAATACCTATAATTATCAGGATAAAAAACATTACCCTATTATAGCCTGTTCCAGATTATATGTAATTATTGAAGAAGTCAATACTTATCTAAAATTTTCTTTTTATCAGGTGGGTGGCCGCTTCTGATTTTATAAGGCCACTAAAAAAATATCCGGGCAGTATTTACCTGCCTGGATATTTTTTTTAGATTACGCCGTTAGATGGGTCTAACTTATTCCCGGTTAAGATCGTCCAGAATCGCGAGTATGTCGCCGTTTTCGGGAATATCGGACATTGAATTTCCGTAATGCTTGTAGCGTATCATGCCGTTTTTATCAACGATAAGCTGAGCGGGCATGCGGCCGAGCTTGAGTATTTTGACCTGCTGCCCGTAAAGCTTTGACACGCTGTGGTCCGGGTCTGCGAGGCCGACAAAGGGCATCCGGTGCTCATGCCACCATTCAGCAAAGGCCTGCGCGCTTTCCGGGCCGATGGCGATGATTTCGGCGCCCCGCTTCACGAACTCGTCATACTCCTGGCGCAACTGCGCCATATGCCTGCGGCAGTATGGTCAGGCAAACCCCCGGTTGAACACGAGGACAACGATTTTTTTCCCTTTATAATCCGACAGCTTTACCGGACGCCCGTTGCTGTCAGTCAGATGAAAATCCGGGGCAGGCTTTGGATCCACTCTTTCCATATTGCTCATCAGTGTATCTCCTGATGCATAGAAGCTATCTCGACTGGTCAGTGAAGCGTTGGAAAAAAGAGCTGAGCGGCCGAGGACTGTCTGAGTTTTCAGTGTTTTTGTCCGAGTTCCGCAGGCCGCGAGGCTTTTTTCCAACGCGTGATAAACCTGTTGGGATGCGTTCTAAATATGATTGTTTAACGTTGATCCGGAAACTTTCCGGGAGGGTATATCGCCACTGAATAAAAGTCAAGAAGTATTGGTGTGTGGATTTGCTTGATAATAATGAGCCGAGCTGCCGAGGCCTGCCTGAGTTTTTTTCGTTTTTATCAGGGTATCGAATGCCGCAAGTCTTATCGACGCATGATAAACACGTGGGGATAGAATCTTGATCACTCATTTAAGTTTGTGGAGCAGGTAAACAAGAAACGACTCTTTATAACACTTGACTTTTTGAATTATGCAGCGATATTTAACGCAAAGCAATGTTGCGATTTAAAGGATTACGTATATGAATAACCCTGACAAAGCAGTTGCATATTTCGAAAAAGGAATGAATTGCGCCCAATCAATACTCTCCGTGTACGGTCCGCCGCTCGGCCTCAATGAAGAAACGTGCGTCAGGATCGCCTCCGCCTTCGGCGGGGGCATCGGGCACACGCAGGAGATCTGCGGCGCGGTGACCGGCGCGATCATGGTGCTGGGGCTGAAGCACGGCGAGGGCACGGCTGATCGGGACGGGCGGGACCGCATCAACGCGCTCGCGCAGGATTTCATCGCCCGGTTTCGCAGGCGCAACAGCGCCATCCTGTGCCGTGACCTCCTGGGCGCCGACATCACCACCGGGAGCGGCCTGCTCGATGCGAGGGCCAGAGGGCTCTTCACCGCCTGCGGCGGTTACATCCGCATCGCCGCGGAGCTGCTGGAGACGATGCTGTAATGCGGCGCGGCATGAAGCATGCCGGCGGCGGGCGCGCGGACGCCTTTTTCAGGGGGTTCACGCCCGCGGCGCACCGGGGCGCGTCCCGCGAGTTTCCGGAGAACACGCTTGAGGCCTTCCGCCGCGCCCGCGAGATACTGCCCGGCTGCCTTCTTGAAACGGACGTGCGCCGGACCGGCGACGGGGCCATCGTCGTCATCCACGATGAAATGCTCGAGCTGAAGACAAACGGCGTCGGCCCCGTCGGGGACTGGCCGACCGCCGAGCTCCTGTCGCTCGACGCGGGATACAACATCACCTTTGACGGCGGCGCGACCTATCCGTTCCGGGGAAAGGGGCACCGCATACCGCTCCTCTCGGAAGCGCTCTCCGCCTTTCCCGGCGCCCGCTTCTCTATCGACATCAAGGACCGGGACACGGATGCGGCGCGGGAGGTCGTCATGATCATCGCGCAGCATCGGGCCTCGGACAGGGTGATCATCGGATCGTTTTACGATAGGGTCATCCGGTACGTGAGAAAGAATTTTCCCCACATCCTGACCGCCTATTCGCGGAACGAGATCCTCCGCCTCCTTGCGGCGCGGGCACTGGGCATGCCGATCGTGCGGAGGCGGGGCGACGCGCTTATGGTGCCTGAGATCGCGGGCGGCCGGGCCTGCGAGCAGGGCGGCGAAGGTAACGGCCGGGGTCTGAGGATCGTTTCACCCCGCCTGATCCGGGTGGCCCACCGGCGCGGTATTCCGGTGCTGGCCTGGACCATCAACCGGCCGGAGAACATGCGCCGGCTCATCGACTGGGGAATTGACGGCATCGTCACGGACCGCATCGACCTGCTGGAAGAGGTGATGGTCGAGAAGGGGCTGTTGAAATCCCGCGAAATATTTCATTGACAGAATCGGGAACGGCGCGACGATAGGTCATCGCGACAGACGATTCCGAGGTGCACCATGTTCTGGAACAGAGAGATAGAAACCATTGACCGGACAGCGCTGGAGTCGCTGCAGTTCAAAAAGCTTTCAAAGGCCCTCAGCGACGCAGCTTCCACCCCCTTCTACAAAAAAGTCTTCAAGGAAAACAATGTCGACGTAAAAAAAATCAGGTCCCTCGAGCACCTGAAAGACCTTCCGTTCACCACCAAGGCCGACCTGCGCCTGAGCTATCCGGACGGCATGGTGGCGGTGCCCCGGAGCGAGATCGTGCGCATGCACGCCTCCTCCGGGACCACGGGAAAATCGACCGTCATCTTCTACACCGCGCAGGACATCGCGGACTGGGCGGACCTCATCGCCCGCAGCATGATGGCCTCGGGTACTACGCGGGACGACGTGTTCCAGAACATGATGGGGTACGGCCTCTTCACCGGCGGGCTGGGGCTCCACTACGGCGCGGAGCGGCTCGGCTGCATGGTGATCCCGGCCTCCTCGGGCAACAGCCTGAAGCAGATCCAGCTCATGCAGGACTTCCACACCACAGTGATCCACATCACGCCGAGCTACGCGCTCCACCTGGGGGACGTGGTCTCGGAGCAGGGCGTCAATCCCCCCGACCTGGGCGTGAAGCGCGCCTACCTGGGCGCCGAGCCCTACTCGGAGGAAACGCGGAACAAGCTGCAGGAGCAGTGGGGGCTCACCGCGTACAATTCGTACGGCCTGTCCGAGATGAATGGCCCCGGCGTTTCGTTCGAGTGCGAGGAGCAGTGCGGCATGCACATCTGGGAGGACTTTT
This sequence comes from Spirochaetota bacterium, assembly GCA_016928865.1. Taxonomy (GTDB): domain Bacteria; phylum Spirochaetota; class UBA4802; order UBA4802; family UBA5550; genus RBG-16-49-21. The sequence goes on along the minus strand of JAFGJX010000089.1, from coordinate 5,074 downwards.
ACATCGCGGAGATCATCAACCCGGACACGGGCGAGCGGCTGCCGGACGGCGAGGCGGGCGAGCTCGTTCTCACCCATATTAACCGCGCGGCCATGCCGATCATCCGCTACCGGACGCGCGACCTGACGCGGATACTGCCCGAGCCGTGCGCGTGCGGAAGAACGCACCGTCGCATGGAGCGTATCAAGGGCCGCACCGACGACATGCTCATCGTGGGCGGCGTGAACGTGTTCCCGTCGCAGATCGAGTCGGTGCTCATGAAGATACCGGAAGTGGGGAACAACTACCAGATCGTCCTCGACCGCCACGAGAACCTGGACCGGCTGCACATCAGGGTCGAGATATATTCCAAAATGTTCCAGGGAGACCTGAAGGCGCTGGAGCGGCTCAAGAAAAAGGTCGTGGAGGAGCTCAAGGCGCTCATCACCGTGAACCCGCGCATCGAGTTCCTGGAGCCGGGCTCCCTGCCGCCGAGCACGGGCAAGGCGGTCCGGGTCATCGACAACAGGAAGATATAGGAGGTCCGTATGCCGCAGCAGATATCCATCTTCGCAGAGAACAAGCCGGGAAAGATAGAGCGCATCTCGGGCGTCCTGGGCAGGAACGGCGTCAACATGAGGGCCATCACCATCGCCGATTCCGGCGATTACGGCATCATCAAGATCCTCGCGGACCGGCCGGTTGACGGCTGCAACGCGCTCAAGGCTGACGGAATCGCCGCGACCCTGAAGGAGATAGTGGCGGTGAAAATCGATGACAGCCCCGGCGGCCTTCACAAGGCTTCGTCCGTGCTGTCGAAGAACAACATCAATGTCAATGACGCCTACGGCTTCACCATCCGCTCGAGCAACGAGGCCGTGTTCGTGTTCCAGGTCGATGATGTCAGGAAAACGGAGAAGGCGCTCGGGGACGCGGGCTTCACGGTACTTGGAGACAACGAGCTTTATTTTCTTTGACGCCCGGCCCGCCTGCGGCGCATCATCATATCCGCGCGCCGAACCCTGCGTTAAAGGAGAGAAAGTCCATCAAGCCATCTTTTTCTATGACCATCCCGTAGTCCGCGCCCATGGAAAACATGTACCTGCCCTTCACGGTATAGGAGAGCGTAAGCCCTGCCATGAGGAACGGCTCGAAGCCCTTCTTTGACGGATATACCAGACCGTGCATACCCAGATTTTTTTTTGAATACCGTATCTGTATGAACGCGCACCCGCCGAAGAGCTCCGGCGTGATGGAAAAGGCGTCCGTTATCATGAACCGGTAGCTGGCTGCCGCGATCATCGGGGCCATGTACGATTCGGCAACCGACCTGCCCCACCCGGTAAAATAGAAGCAGCCTCCGCCCAGCCCGAGGTTCAGGCCCCACGCAGGGAAGTTGGCGGCGGAGATGATAGCCAGCCCCCCGTATCCCGGATGGAGCATCACGCCCAGGTCGCGCACCGGCATGAGGAAACACCCCCGCACCGCAATGTCGAATTCTATCACCCGCGTGTTTACTGTAGCGTCGCCCGACTCGGTGCCGTCGTTGTCGACGGCGCGCACCGCGAAGCGGTGGACCACGCCGGGATCGAGCCCGGTCATGGCGAAGGCGGTGCCGCCCGTCTCGCCCACCGGGGCGGTCCTGTCACCGCTCAGGGCGAGGACGCGGTAGCTCACGACAGCGCCGTCAGGGTCCACGGCCGGGCGCCAGGCAATGTTGACCGTGAGCTTCCCGCGTTCAAGCGGCAGGCGCGTGAGCCGCGCGCCGCGGGGCGGTCCGGGCGGCGTGTTGGTCATGATCTCGATTTCATCCGTGGGGATCGACTCGCCGCCCGTGCCGTCCAGGGCGGTCACCATGAGCCGGTACCGGGTCTTTTTCTTCAGGCCGCGGACGGTGAACGATAGCCTCCGGGTGGTTCCGGCGCTCTCCCACCGGGCGGTGCCCTTTTCGCGGTAATAGACGCGGTACGAATGGGGCGGCTTGTATGGAGGGAACCATGAGAGGCGTATCGATGTCGTGCCGGTTTTTCCGACTAGGTCCGTGGGGTTCGTCCGCGCGATGAAGAGCACCTTCTTTCGCGGCACGGCGTATTCCTCCACGCTGCCCAGCCGGTCGCGGAAAACGTACGCATCGGCGTTCTCATCCACCATGTAGGCCTCGCGTGACGAGCCGTCGGTGAGGCGGATCACCACTTTGCCGAGATAAATGTCGGTGTAGAGAATGCGGAGCACCCGGCCGCGGCCGATGGTGCGCGCCGGGCCGTCCGGCGGCTTCACGGTGAGGCTCGTTCCCGTCTCGCCCAGGATGCGGCCGCGCACGATACCGCCGTTTTTCAGGAAGATGCACTCGGCCGATGCACGCGGGCACAGGCCGGAAACGAGGAGCGCCGCGAACGCACCGGCGATGAGCAGCGGGCGCGCCATGGCCGGTCACTCGTCTCCGGGAAGCGGCTTCTGCGCCGGCATGTTCAGGGGCCGCACGGTCTTGATCTGGTTCCGGGGGATGCGCACGATCCCGCGCGTGGTGAGCACCGTGTAGGTCTCGCCGCGCGCGGTGATCGCGCCGTCAATGATTTTGCCGTTGTAGAGGGTTATCCGGTCGACCCATTCGTATTTCATGCGGATGTCGTCAAGCGTCATAACCGGCGCGGGTGAGGCGGCGCGCTCGCTGCCGAAGGAGGAGGCCGCGCGGTAGGCGCCGTAGGAGAGCGCTGCGGTGGCGGCGCAGGCGAGGGTAATTTTTGCGACAAAGGCGCCGGCGCCGGCCTTTTTCAGGGCGAAATAGACGGAGAGAAACGCGCCGTACGCAGACGTGAACGCGCCGGTCGTTTTCAGCACGCGGATTAATATCTTCTTCTTCGACGCGAGAATCGCGTCCTGCTCCCCGGCGGGAACCGGCCTGGCGAACCGGTACTTGACCAGGAGCTTTTCAAGAAGCGCTGTTTCCTGATCGCGACTGTTCATAGCAGGTCCTCTATGCGCGTTATGCCGCGTTTTTTAAGCATCTCCAGTATCCTTCGCGATACCTGCTGGTACCGGTACTGTGTCTGCCGCTTCGTGAGGCCGAGGTGCTTCGCCGCCTGTTCGTACGAATAATTGTTGATCGCGATAAGATCGAACAGGATGCGGTCCTTTTCGTCACGGTAATTTTCACTCTCCTCGATGGCGTCGTGTATGATGATGCGAATGTCCCTGAACCCGTTCTCGAACGCGAGACGGACGTTGTCCTCCATGCTGTCGATGTCGACGCTCTCGGAATCGGAACCTTCCCGCTTCCGGTAATAGTTCGAGATGCAGAACCTCATCGCGCCGAGCAGCCAGCTCCGCGGATCGCGCACCTCGTCGAATTTCCGATACAGGTTCACGAAAATCTCATGGCATATGTCCTCCGCGTCCTCACGGTTCCCCACGCGCGAGTAGAGCCTGTTCAGGATCATGGGGTAGTAGTCGGAGTACGATTTCCTGAAATCCCGTTCCTTCTTCGAGAGCAGCATCCCCCCTGATGCTCCTTTAGGTAGTAGTGATTTTACAGCGGATTTTACAAAAAATTTCTGCCGGCAGGCGATACTTTCAACAAAATCCGGATTATTTGCTGAAATAGGGCGGAAATGCCGTAGTGTCCAGTAAAATTTGTGTGTTATATGAAAAATCTGCCGCCCCGTTATCGGATCCTCCATTCTGGCAAGATACCGCCCCACTCCCGGTCCCCCTCCCCGCATGCGGGGAGGGGGTTCCTGTAAATTGCCTCAATTGCCAAATTTTTTGCCTTCTGGCACCGATAACTATCGGTCAGGATATTCATGGATTACCGCTTGGTCCCTTAACCCGTCGGGCGTTTCTCCGAAGGAGCGGTATTGTAATTTAAAATTTTTTGTTTTGCCACTTGACGAGCAGCAATATTTTGTGTATTATAGATATTGTTAAAATACTAAAATACCTGATTTCAGCGGGGTATACGAAAGGCGAGGTTGACATGGAACAACTGACGAAGGACACATTCAAGGAAAAGGTATTTGATTTTGAAGAAAACTCTGAATGGAATTATAAGGGAGATCTTCCCGCGATAGTTGATTTTTACGCTGACTGGTGCGGACCCTGCAAGATGGTTGCACCAATTCTGCAGGAGCTTTCGAATGAATATGCCGGAAAGCTTAACATTTATAAAATCAACACCGACAGCGAGCGGGAAGTAGCGGGCGCGTTCGGCATCCAGAGCATTCCCAGCATTCTTTTCATCCCGGTGGGCGACAAGCCGCAGATGGCGGCGGGGGCGCTTCCGAAAAGCGTATTCCAGGAGATCATCAGGGACGTGCTCAAGGTAAACTGACTATTTGATCTTACTCTGACACCATTAGAATTACCTCTTCATGGGCGGCAATGTAAATTGGCGCCATTTTTTTTACTCTGACCCTGATAAAATGCCTGAAGATAAACATTGCCGATTTTTTGTATAAAAACATGCGGCTTAATGTCAATTTTACTCTGACCCCGCAAAATGTCCATCATCCCAAAACGCACATTGCGGTGTAAATTCATGAAATAATTTGACATACCCATGCTAATGGGTTATTTTCATATGGTGCGCTTTTAGGAGACCATCGTGTCACTTACATGATTTCCTGTTCGCATCGGCGCATCCTGCATGGCGAATCGCCTGATGCTTCTTAAAAAGAATGAAATACCCGGAGGTTATTACCTATGAGAGCTAAGCTGATGCTTTTTCTGATGCTGTTCGCGATGGGCCTGGCTGCCGCTGCCCTGACCGGATGCAAGGAAGAGAAGGAATCCCTGTCGCCCGCGAGCACGCTGCTGATCCTGAACGCGGGGCAGCAGTCGTTTTTCCCTGAAATTCCCAAGGGCGTGGCGGAATAGGAGGCGGGACATGAATATAAGAAATTTGACTAAACTGGCGCTGTTACCGCTGCTCGCGATTGTGTTTACCTTCGGGCTTTCGCATGTAGGACAGCAGATGAATATATCTGAGAATAATATTGTATTTGATATATCGGGATTTAACAAAGCCTATGCTGGTGATAATCCTACTCAGTGGGGTGGAGTGCGAAGCGCTGCAACCTTGCTGCGTGCGGTGAATCAG
>JAFGJX010000088.1 GCA_016928865.1 Spirochaetota bacterium | reverse complement strand
GTAGAGCGCGATGTTGAAGCCCTGGCATTCCTTCAGAACCATGGTCTCGTCATTGGTGAAGAAGCAGTACTCGTTAATAAGGAGAAGCGAGGCGAGGCAGAAACCCACCACACGGCCGTCCTTTTCCGCGTATATGAGAAGATTGCATTTCTTGAAGTATTCATAGAAGTTTTCCTGCGCGGTCCAGGTGCTCCGCTCCACCGCGTCGCAGGCGCTGATGACATCCTCGAGCCGGTCGATGTCCGTGCTGCTCAGGTCGATCCCGTAATAGTTGAAACCCCTGTTGTGGATCAGGAAAAACTCCGGGCCGGTAACCGGTATCTGGTCGGGACGCGTGACATGCTGCCCGGCCGGCCGGACTGAAACATCCTGTATGCTGTTTATACTGGTGGTGTTCATGCATCCTCCCTTTCGCCGTTGCGAGAAAATGTTCCCGTCTCGGGGAAATATCAGGCGCTCTGCGCCTGTTGTTCCTGTTGTTCCTGGCGCTTTACGGCGCCGGCCCTGTTCCTGAAAAGAAGAATGGCTTTTGAAAATACCCGGTAATGCGCATATAGATAATCAGCGCGCGGGTATCTGCCAGCCTCATTGCTGTTTCGCCATGTCCGGAACGACAGCAGCCTGTACAGCCTGCTGCTTCCCGAAACCGCTCCTGTGAAATAAAAGGGGAGCGTATCCTCTCCCCTTTGAGGGATATCATACATGCGGATGCCGGAAACCATATCCTTGTATTTAAGGTAATCGCCGCTGTTCTCAAGGTATTTGCGGTACAGCGGATCGAGCTGGGCCATGGTCCGGTAACAGCTCGCTTCGCTCGCGAAAAACCTTGTTTCGTCAATCCTGATGCCGTACGCGCCCTTATAGAGAAGCACATTGAGAAAATCGTTGAATTTCATCAGCGCCAGGGCCCTGAGTGAAAAACCGCTCTCCCACCATGCGCCGGCCATCCTGACCGCGTTATCGAGAACAAGCGCAAGCGTGGCCGGGCGGTTGCGTTCATATTCCCTCTGCAGCATCACCATGCGCGCATGGATGGAGGGATTATTGGTTCCAATGGCGCCGCCTTCATAATTAATATTTTTTTTAATGAAGCTGAAGAGCGCGTAATCGCCAAAAGTGCCGAGCTGCTTTCCCCTGTAGAATGAAAACGGGGCGTGGGCGCAATCTTCGATGACTATCAGATTGCGTTTCCGCGCAATATCGCAGATGGTATCAATCTGAGCCGCAACGCCATAGGTGTGCACGACATAGATGGCCTTGGTGCGGGGCGTGATCGCGCGAAGGATTTTTGCGGGATCAATGTTAATTCCGTCGTCTTCCGCGTCCACCGGGACCGCGGTGATCCCGGCTTCTTCAACCGTGTGCTTGATGATCGAGCAGGTAAAAGCGGGCACAATCATTTCCGCCGAGCCGTCCCACCGCATCGCCTTGATGAGGAGGTACAGTCCGTTTCTCGCGTACCCCGTGACGATGAAGTGCTTCAGGGGAATAAGCTCCGAGAGTTTTTCCTGCAGCCTGCGTTCGGCGATAATGCCGTCCTCAATGTTTCCCATCCCGATCCCCATCATGTTCTACTGCATCACCGGCTGATATAAATTGTTGATCTGGACGTATTTCCTGTTTACCCGGTATATCCTCTTGTCCCGAACCAGCACTTCGAGGATCATGCCGCGGTGTGTTGCCGGGTCGCTCTGGTCAAAGATGAAGTTGCCCAGCGAGCAGGCGATGTAACCCTTGGCGTACGCCATGACCGGCTGGACCACGTGCGGATGATGGCCGATGACAAGGTGCGCGCCCTGGTCTATGCACTGGTGCGCGAACCTGTCCTGTACCGCATTCGGAAGCGTGGCGTATTCAGCTCCGAAATGGAATGAAACTACAACGATGTCCGCGTTCCTTCGCGCCGCATTGATGGCCGGGTTTGCATATTTTGAATAGAACCACGCCACGCCGGTCTGCGCGATCAATCCCCCGTCGGTCTGCTGCGCGCGAATCGAGGTCTCATCACCGACCAGGGTGAACCCGAGAAGAGCGACCTTGGTTCCCTGCACGTCGAAGATTTTCGCGGTATAGGCCTCTTCGAAAGAGCCGCCGCCGATCGGGGCTATGCCGGCCGCTTTCAGGCGCGACACGCAATCGTCAAACCCGAACCTGCCGTAGTCGAACGCGTGATTGTTCGCGACTGAAACGGCGTCAATGCCGGCAAAGGTCAGCCCGTTCATGGCCTCGGGCACGGCCCTGAAAGCGATTCCCTGAAGAAGCTGGGTTGAGTCGGCTATGCCGGTGTTGGATATTATGCTTTCAAGGTTTACGAAGGCAAAATCGGCGCTGCGGAGATAATCAGCGACATACTGGAAGCAGAATTGATAATTGCCGCCGCCATTATCTTCTACTGATGATTTGACCTTGCGCGCCATCATGACATCGCCGGCAAAAACGAGGCGAAGTGTTCCTTCCTCGGTTGTGCCTGTATCGCCGGTGCCGGTATCGCCGGTGCCGGTATCGCCGGTGCCGGTATCGCCGGTGCCTGTATCACCGGTGCCGGTGTCGCCGGTGCCTGTATCACCGGTGCCTGTATCGCCGGTGCCTGTATCACCAGTGCCTGTATCACCGGTGCCGGTGTCGCCGCCTGTAGTATCTCCATTATCTTCTGTTCCAAAGAACAGGCCGCGTGTTTGGCCTTTTTGGGAGCCGTCGCAACCTGTGCTGGTAATCAATAATGCCATAAGGAAGGCAGTAAAAGCTGCAAAAACTTGTTTTTTCATCAGACTTCTCCTCGTAGCAAACTTGCTTTGTATTTGTTGGATACACGCTTTGTGATTATACCGTAATAATACGCCCCGATAATGCCGCGAATGATTATTATCGAGGCTGAATAAGCGAGGCTGAATGCCAGTATCTGCGCCGGCGACCCATAGTCCTTGAAAAGGACGAGCATCGCCGCCTGTGATGTGCCGAGTCCGAATGCCGATATCGGAATGCTTATGATGAGCAGAATGACCGGCACGTACGCTACAAGTGCCGTGAAGGGCACTTCAATATTGAAGGCCCGGAGCGCAACGTAGAAGAACAGTATGAACGTGAAATAGAATACGCACCGGTATGCAATATTGACCGCATAGGTTCCCACCGATGTTTCAATATAAACCTTGAACAGGTCGTTTTGCTTTACCTTCTTTATAAATTTGTAGTCCGGAATTAATTTGAGCACGGCTACAAACACAATGCAGAATGCGAGCATAGCGGCGCAGACAATCGCTATCCTGTCCAGCCAGGGTGAGGGCGCGTCTATCGCAAGAATGGTACCGGCCACTGCCATCATGGCAAGCGAGAACTGCGTGGTATAATTCAGGAGGAACATCAGACCCATGCCGCGCAGGAGCGGAATATTCTTGAATTTTTTCAGGTAATACGCGATGCTTCCCATCCCGAGAGTGTAATCGATGATCATGAGAAGGTAGGAAGCTCCCCGTATTATGCTGGTGTCCTTGAACGGGACGCTGTTACCGGAATGCTTCAGGATGGCGTACAGGTTCTGCGTATCGGCAAGAAAATTCAGCACAACAAAGACCGCCAGCGCGGCGCCGTAGAGGGCGATATCGGCGCGTGAAAGCGCGTCGAGCAGCGTGTGGTATTCGATCCGCCAGATCAGGTATGCGAGGATCGCTCCTCCCACCAGCCAGGGGATGATGCGCTTTACGCCGCTGAACCCGGAGCGGGCAAAGGGCAGGGCGTCCGGGAGCATCTTCTCATGGCCGGTGCCGTCCGCCGCGGTCGTTGCCGCTGGTTCCTCGGTGTCGAATTTCAATGCCGGGATCATCGGTTATCGCTCCTCCTAGAGCCCGAACAGCGCGAGCAGCGTGTCCACCAGGCTGTCTCCCGATGATGCGGTTGACCCTGATGCAATCGGATCATAGTAGTCATTGTCGAAACCGCCGCGGGTATAGCCGATCCAGAGATCGTCCCATGGCTTGTCATAGGTCCAGGCATAAGCATTCGCGTCGGCCTGGAGATAGTTGCGGTACGCGTATTGCGCGCTGTAATTCGAGAAGTTTCTCAGGTTATCCGGCGTCAGGTATGACGGGTGCTCGGTGATGTCGGCCAGGAATTCCTCGCACCGCTGGAAGATGTATTCTTCAAGCGGAAACGTCCAGGACTGGATGTTCGCGAGCTCATTCTTGTCCATGGTCTTGTCGTCCATCCCCGCGACCAGGTCGCCGGTATTTGCTTCATACAGCCTTCCTTCGAACGTTTCGCGGGCGTTCGCCGCGCGAGCGAGGAGGCTCGTGTCATTCTGGTCATACCACCTGCCGTCAAGGTCGATGTCGTCGACCCAGGCGAGGGGGCTGACTCCCCCCGCGTAAACGAAATAGGGGATATACACCGATACGGACGGCTCTCCCAGCGCGCACCAGAAGACGCTCAGCCGCGGGTCGTTGCCCGGCGCGACGCCGTCCACCAGCATGGAGAGGCGCGTCGCCGCCCTGCTGATGCAGTAGGTGGTGCTGTAGTCGTCCTGGCAGTCTTCCTGGTCAACCACGTTCCCGAATCCGTCCAGCTGCTGGCCGTACACGTCCTTGGCCACCTCAACCATGCAGTTCCGGTAGTTCAGCCTTCCGGTTTCAGCAAGCCCGGTGAGGAGATAATTCATCCTCTCGCGGCGCTCTTCGCCGTAGTTGAAGGGGATGTAGGTGTTGCAGTTGGCGCGGGCGTGAAATCCTATGAAATCCTCCCCGTCGCCCTCATCCTCTGTATAGGAATAGCTGATAAGGCCGCCATTGAATACGGTTACCCTGCCGGTGTTCGCGTCGTATTTACGGTAATCCATCGGCCATGCGCCAGCGATGATCCAGCCGGTAAAGCATTCGTACAGGGCTGCGCCGCCCTTCGAGTCGATGGCGACAAAGTTGCCGCTGATTACCTTCCCGTAATGGGTCTTATAAAAATTCTTGAGAAGCTTTTCAAAGTCAGCCAGCGTGGCGCAGTCCTCGAGCGCGTGCTTCATGAGGTCGGTGTTGATGTTTATTATTTCATGGAGGGGATTGAAATCTTCGTATACGGACGTACAGGAGATGGCAAAACCCGCCTCGTTAACGCCGCCAGACGGATTGATCGGGTCCCCGTTGTTGAATTCAGCGGCATCATCAAAGGCGCTGACGATGATATAGTCCCCGCCAATACCCGTTCCTGCCGCCGGGTAATGCTTGATCTCCTGGTGCCAGTTCGCGGAGCAATCCCTGTTTTTTATGATAAAGGGCCGTCCCGTGGTTGATGCCTTTGCAGAGACCACGATTACATCGCACGGATAGACATGCGTGTAGGTCATGCCGGCGATGAGCGTCATCATTGCTATCAGAAACACTCTTGGCTTTAACATTATTCTTTTCTCCTCTGTTTATGATGTCTCATTATTGCTGGAGGGAACCATGGCCTCAGACGGCTGATGTCAGAAGCGGCTCCTTCTCGTTGTTTCTAACCCATGATTCGATCGCCTTTCGCTTGATGCTGTTTTTCATGTCGATGTTGTCGACGAATTCGACCTTTATCGTCACCGGTTCGGCGAATATGGCGTTCAGGCTGTCGATTACCTCCTGGAAGTGACGGTCGTTGTATTCCCTGCCCTTGACGAGCTGGATGACCACGAACCCCTTTTCCTTCTGGATGATCTTGAACTCCTCCATGAGGTGCAGGTATTTCTTGATATATTTGGTAAAGGTGTTCAACAGCTTCAGGGAGGATACGTATTTACCGCTGGGCATGATGAATGAATCATCGGCCCTTCCCTCGAACGATTCCAGGACCGGGTATCCCAGGCCGCAGGAACAGGCGCGGTCGCTGTATCTGCCGATATCGCCTATCTTGTATCTTATGAAGGGCATGGCATTGCTCCGCGTCGTGGTGAGCACGATCTCGCCGTCTTCGCCAGGCTTGACAGGGTTGCCGTTTTTGTCGAGGAATTCCACCCACACGTTGTCGATGAAGAGATGGTAATGGCCTTCCCTGCACTGCGATGCCACCATCCAGGTCTCTTCCGTGGAATATTCGTCGTAAACCGGGCATCCAAACACCTGTGAGATGAAGTCGCGCTGGTATTTCGTGGACAGCTCTGAATTTATCCCGATGAATTTCGGCCTTATCGTTTTCAGGTCCTCGGGGGTCACTTTCTGCGCGATCTCGTAGACCAGCGAGGCGTATCCGAGCAGGAGGTCGACGCCGGAGTTTCTCAGCATAGCGATCTGTTCCTCTACCGGTATGGTTGACGGGATATGCTGGGTGCGAAGAAAGGGGCCAATCCTCGGGTAATTGATCTTCGTGTATTTGATGTACACTACCTTGTGCCAGGGACGGTAGCCGATCATGGTGTACATGCGGATCCCTGTCGCAATGTAGAAGGCGAATGTTGATTTCGTAAACACGAATGGCAGGGAGCGGCCTGTTGATCCGGTGGTGGCCGAATAATGACAGTCTGCGATATCATGCTTTCTTGAGACTATCCCGTTTGGGAACTGCTCCCGCACATCGTCTTTCGTGATAAAGGGGAGCTTGCGCAGGTCATCGAGGGTTTTGATTTCGTCAATATCGACTCCCCACTCATCATACAATTTTTTGTAAAAAGGCACTTCATAATATGCGCGCCTGATGCCGCGAATCAGTCTTCGTTGGGTCATTTTCAACAGCTGTTTACGCGAGAGCAGGTTGTTGAAATGTACCTTGATGTTCGCCCGGATGAGTTGTAACACGAATCTTAACATGGATTATACCCTGCCCCTGGATGAAGTAAATTTTGAATCATTTACGTAAACCGTCTGGGCGGTATTTATTTTTTTATTTTTATGTGTTATTTTTCTCATGTTTCAATTCAGTTTCATATTATGTCATTTAAATTTGAAGCAAATTGTGATATTGTTAATTAATAATGCCACTTGTCAATATGTTTCCAGATATTTCACGTAGTTTTGTATAATAATTCATTCATATTGATATAATGTTAAATAATGATGATTAATATATATAAAATAAAGAGACCATTGTCTGGCAATTGTCTGATGTATCACAAAAGGGCTACACTTGATATATAATATAGTAATCAAGCGCTCCAGGTACTGACAGATAGTTATCGGTTCAAGTTAAGTATATTTATTGTCGATTGTATACAATCGACAGCTATAAAATATCTGGGTATTTAAATAAATTATCATTTTTTTGAGATAATATTACCAGTTAAATATCAATGCAGCCCCATGGGTTCAAAAGAACTATATAATTTTCTCACAGATCAGAACTGGATCATCTCTAATCACGCCAATAATCTCAACATATCGGATTCTCCATGCATTTTGAATATTCATTATTACTATCAGCAGGAGATCCGGAATGTTTCCGGGAAAAATAGCATGTTAGGCTTGTGGGGGTACGTCCAACAGGCATTACGCATAGGCTGATTGAATAATGAAGGTTATATGCATGATGGTTTTGCACGGATGTGTCCGCATGCTTGAGTCGCATCTTTCTGTTGTTCCAGAATGGACCTGAATTTTGATCTTGCACATGAATCGGATTGACTAAACGAGTGCGTTGGTGCTAGTATCAGGATTAATATGCGATTTTATACATGTTGCCGAACGTGAATCCCATGGTAATGGAGTGATCGATGAGAAATTCGGTGGTCCCGGTAATTATAGCCCTGGCTCTATGCCTGACGGGGTGTGATGAGCGGAAGGGTCGTCTTAAACTGCTGATGGGTGATGATTCTCTGAAACAATTTTTCACTATTGATAAGAACTCCGTGGCGATGTTCGCATCACAGGAGGATAAAAATACGGGAAGGGTAGAATGCAGGATCTATAAAGATGAATATGACGTGTTTATCAGAATGTTCCGCGTCCTGGATGACCGCGAGATACAAGAAGCCTATCGCACGAAGGGAGATGCACGCTTCACGCGTGATTTTATCGCCTCGGTCATGTCGAAGGACGATCCAAGCTTCATGTACGATGCCAGGAGTGTAAAGCCGCTCGAGGGCCTGCGCGTCGCGATAGATCCCGGTCACAACGCCGGCTCCATGGAAGAGGCGATACGTGAGGGAAAGTTCATGTCCCTGCAGTCTCAGGACGGCCGGGTGATACGCTTTTACGAGGCTGCCCTGAACCTCGCCATGGCAAAGGAACTGAGGGAGATGCTCGAAAATGACGGCGCCACTGTCATGCTTACCCGCGAGAGAAATCGCCAGGTATACCCGGTCCCGTTTGACGTGTGGCAGCGAAGGGATGTGCGGCGGGCTGTTGAGGAAAAGCTGAATGAGGGCCTTGTCAGCGAGGAGAAGGCCAGGCTCCTTCTGCGCGGCGCGGACGAACGGGAGCGCTACCGATTTTTCAACAGTGAATACGAGATGCCCCATCGCGCGCGGATGATCAACGCGTTTCACCCGCATATAACCGTGCTGGCGCATTTTAACGCGTATGATGACAATACCGGTTTCCGGAGCAAATACCTGAGGATCAAGAATATCGCTGCTCGTGCCGGGTCGTGTGATAAGCGGCTGAAGGATATCGAGGAAGTCATCGGTTCAATACCGGTAGTCGACCGTAATTTCTGCTGTGCGTACGTCCCGGGATGTTTTCTTCGCGGTGAGCTTGACTGCATCGAATCGCGTATAGAGTTTCTGCGCCTGATCATATCGCCGGACCTGGAGAATTCCGCGCGCTACTCGAAATACGTGGTCGACAACTTCCGGAGTTATCTCGATCTCCCTCCGGCACGCGACTCGTTCCCCTTTTCGTTTCACACGGGCCTCTGCAAAGCGGGCGTGTATGCCCGAAATTTCAGGATGACCAGACTGGTGCGCGGCGTCCTGTGCCTGGGCGAACCGGTGCTTCAGAACAATATGGAGGAGGCCCTCCGCCTTGAAGAGATTGCGGCGGGGAAGGTGCCTGCGCGGGTGCGGACGGCGGCGCGTGCTTATTATGATGCCATCCGGGAGTATGTTGAGCGCCATATGGCTCATTTACAAATGCCCTTGTAACCGGGAAAAAACCACCCATGACGCTATCTGTCATGGGTGGTTTTATATTATTATAATTAATATTGCGTTAATACATTAGACTTGTTGCGAAACGTGCGTCCCGCGCTCGCAGGGATCCCCTGGCGGGGCTTCATAGGGGGCTCGCTCCCTTTAGACCCAGGTAAAATGAAGATTTGCAACATGTACATTATAATATCTAAAAACTGGTTGAATTTAATTCAACCGCTTGTCTAATTAGAAAAGACGTTATTCCGGAGGACTCTTGATGAATATTACGCTTATACTGCTTGTTGTCAGCGCCGCCGGCCTTGCCATTCTTTTACTTAACACCTATTTCTCGTACCGGGCGTCGAAAGCGAGCAACGCGAACATGCTGGGCCAGTTTCAGACCGCGCTTGATTATTTCGAAAAATTGATCAAGGGCACCGAGTCGGGCATCAGGAACGAGATCTCTCAGAACAGGCTTGAAGCGGGAAAGAGCTCGAAGGATTCCCGCGAGGAGCTGATGAACACCCTCCGGGTGTTCGGGGATTCAATAGTGAAAAATATGAACGAGGCCTTTTCCGGCAACAGGGGCCTGCTGGACTCGTTTTCAAAGCATCTGCTCAATCTGACGAACACAAACGAGCAGAAAATGGAGAACATGAGGCGGACCATCGAAGAGCGTATCAGGCACCTCCAGGAGGACAATGCGAAAAAGCTCGACCAGATGCGGGTGACTGTTGACGAGAAGCTCCAGTCAACGCTTGAAAAACGGCTCGGGGAGTCGTTCAGGATCGTGAGCGAGCGCCTGGAGATGGTGTACCGCGGTCTCGGTGAGATGAAGACGCTCGCTACGAGCGTGGGGGACCTCAAGAACGTGCTGACGAACGTAAAGACCCGGGGGGTCTGGGGCGAGATCCAGCTCGGCATCCTCCTCGAGCAGGTGCTCGCTCCCGAGCAGTATGAGCAGAACGTGGCCACCAAAAAACGGAGCGCTGACAGGGTCGAATTCGCTATCAGGCTGCCGGGCCGCAGCAGCGACAGGGACGACGTCGTATGGCTTCCCATCGACGCAAAATTTCCCCAGGAAGACTACCAGCGGCTCGTGGAGGCCCAGGACAGGGCCGATCCCGCCATGGCGGAAGACGCGGCGCGACGCCTGGAGGCGGTGATCAGAAGCGAGGGCAAGACCATCCGGGAAAAATATATAGACCCGCCGGGAACGACGGATTTTGCCATAATGTATCTTCCCACCGAGGGGCTGTACGCAGAGGTGATACGGCGCGCGGGGCTGTGCGATGTGCTGCAGAGAGAATACCGGATCGTGGTCGCTGGTCCCACCACGCTGGCGGCGCTGTTGAACAGCCTCCAGATGGGATTTCGCACCCTCGCCATCGAACAGCGTTCGAGCGAGGTATGGAAGCTACTGGGCGCGGTCAAGACGGAATTCGGCAGGTTCGGCGACCTTCTGGACAAGACGCACAAGAAGCTTCAGGAGGCGAGCAATACCATCGAATCCGCCTCAAAGAAATCGCGCACCATAGAGAAAAAGCTGAAGAAGGTGCAGGAGCTTCCGGCGTCCGATACGGCCGGCATGATCGATTTCGAGGAGGAAATCGAGGAAGAGCCTGACGACAGGGATTTAATTGAGGGTGAACCGCGGGGGGGGAACGCCTGAAGACTTCCCGGCCCCTGCTGGAGGTGATGCGATGAAAATTGTGTTTCACGAAACGTTTTACGATTCCGAGTATGCCGGCGATCCGGCGGCCGCGCCGGGGCGGATGGAGGGCATCATGGAGGTCCTGTCATCAAGGAAGGACCGGTATGAAATAATCAGGCCCGGGCCGGCTTCCGACGAGGACATCCTGCGCGCCCACAGCGCGTCCCATCTGCAGCGCATAAAGGGGAACCGGCGGCTGTACGAGCTTGCCTCCCTCGCCGCAGGCGGCGCGATTCTCGCGGCAGAGCGGGCGTACGCGGGCGCTCCTTCCTTCGCCGTGATACGTCCGCCGGGGCACCACGCCTCGGCCGATTCATGCTGGGGGTTCTGCTTTTTCAACAATATCAGCATCAGCCTTCTCAGGCTGCGCGCGGAGGGGAAGATCGGATCGGCCTTTGTACTCGATTTCGACCTTCACACCGGAGACGGGAACATAAACATCCTGGAAAACAGGGGTGACGGCTTCCGGGTGTCGATCCTGAACCCGATGGCGCGGGAGCCCGGCGAGTATATCGCCGAGGTGGAGGAATACATGAGGGACCTCCATAACATAGATATCTTCGTGGCATCGGCCGGCTTCGACCAGGGCGTTGACGACTGGGGAAATCTTCTTTATCCGGAGGATTATGCGGCCCTGGGCCGCCTGATGAAGGAGCATTCCACGCGGCTGTGCGCCGGGCGTCGATACGCCCTGCTTGAGGGCGGCTACAATCACGATGTGATCGGCAGAAACGTGGACGCCTTCTGCGGCGGACTTGACTGATCGACTCAAGCATGCGCGGCCCCGTATAGTCATTGACAAATAAAAGACATCGTTACAATCTATTCAGCGGACATCGGGCGTGTCCGTACAGACGGCGTATTCTGTAATGACAGGGCAGAGGAGGGGAGTGGCATGGCTTTTGATTTCAATGCTGACGATATTTTTCAGATTGCCGAACAGATCGAGGAAAACGGCGCGCTGTTTTACCAGAAGGCTTCGGAGGCCGTAACGGACGAACACTATAAAAAGCTTTTAACTGAGCTGTCCGCCATGGAGGTTGACCATAAAAAGATTTTTGCCGCCATGCGGGCGGATCTCGCAGGCGGGGAAAAGGGGGCGACGGTGTTCGATCCGATGGATGAGTCAGCTCAGTACCTGAAGGCACTGGCGGACCTGCGCGTATTTTATGAGAAGCAGATCGACATGTCCTCGATAAAAAGCATCCTCATGAGCGCCCTTGGCGCGGAGAAGGATTCGATCGTCTTTTACCTGGGCATGAAGGACCTCGTGCCGGAGAAACTCGGCAAAGAGAAGATAGACGCCATCATCGACGAGGAGAAAAACCATATCAAGCTGATCGGCGGGGAGCTCCTGGCGCTGGGGAAATGACAGTAAGCGAGCGCCATCTGCAGAGGAGGTATTATGAAAAAGAGAAAGACCGAACGCTGGTGGAAATGTTCGTTATGCGGGTACACGGTGCAGCTGACGGAGCCGCCCGAACAGTGCCCGGGATGCAAGCAGACCTGCGCCTTTACCGATGTCACCTGTTATACGCCTGAATGCGGGGGGTCGGGGAACATCGATCCGAAACTGATGGGGGGCGGCAACACATAGGAGCAAGGCTTATTTCGATTTCATGCTGATTATTGTAACACTTCAAACCCGATAATGAGGGTGTCGTCGGTCATGTCGGCGCCGTCCCTGAAATCGCCGACGCGCTTCATAATGCTGTCAAGCTTTTCCCCGAGAGATTCTTTGCCGGTCGTTTTGAACAGATCAAGGAGTGTGTCGTCATAACCGATCATGTCCTTCTGCCTGTTCGCCGTCTCCGGAATCCCGTCCGTATAGAGGAACAGCCTGTCCCCAGGCGCCAGCCGGACCGAGGTCGAGTCAAAGGCGATGTCATCGCTTATGCCGATCAGCGTGCTCTTCCCCATGTTGAGCGACACGTCGCCGTTTTTCCGGGCCACAATGGGGCCGGGGTGGCCTCCGTTTGTAAATGAAAACATGAAATCATGCGATCGTTTCTGCCTCGTGAGCAGGCCGTATATTCCGGTAATGAAATAGGACGACATGCGCCCGAACAGCTCGGAGTTCAGCTGGGTGATGAACCGCACCGGCGTCTGTCCGAACTTTACCGCGAGTCTGTCCGTTATCGATTTGAGCAGCGACAGGTAGAGCGAGGAGGCGACGCCGTGTCCCGAAACGTCGCAGATGAAGATGCCGAAGGAGTCTTTGAGATAGGGGTAGAAGCAGAAGAAATCGCCTCCCAGCTTTTCCATCGGGTTGTACCGGAAATCAATGGCCATCGAGTCTATGGAGGGAACCTGCTGGTTCATGATGTCCCGCAGCGTCAGCTGCGCCACCTTGAGGCCACGTTCTATATCCTTGTGTCTTTTGCTGATGATGCGGTGGTTTTCCTTGAGCGCGTGATCCGCCTTCTTGCGCAGGGTGATGTCGACGAACGACAGGATGATGCCTATGGTTTCGTTCTTATCATTTTTGATCATGGAGGCGGAGAGGATCGCATAGAGGGGAGAGCCGTCCGTCTTTTTAAGATGCAATTCGCCGACCCAGCTGCCGATCTCTTCGAGCACCTCGAAGACGTTCAACAGGTCTTCATGGTTTTCCTGGTGGCAGCACTGGAGTATTGTTTTGCCCAGGAGCGATGCCGCGTCGGAGAAGCCCCACATGGTGAGAAAGGAATTATTGACGAAGGTAAATCCTCCGCCCGGCTCGGTAATGGCTATCGCGTTCATCGATTTCTCGATGGCATAGCTCTTTATCAGAATCTCTTTTTCCGATCTCTTCTTTTCGGTGACGTCCCTGACCACCCCGTGAAAACCCGACGGAGCGCCGCCGGCGTTGCGCAGCAGCCCGGCGGATATCTCAAGGACTCCGATGCTTCCGTCTCCCCGGATGATCTCGCAGTCGAAAAATTCGGATGTCGCACCGGTCCGGTAGATCTGATTGAATATTGCATAGATTTTTTTCGCGGTCCGGATGGTCATGTAATCCCGGTTGTTCATGCCGGGCAGCCTGTCGCGCGGGATGCGCAGGATCCTGACGACCGATTCGTTGAAAAATGTCAGGCTGCCGCCGACATCGGTCTCGAAGTATCCTTCTTCCATGCTCTCGATGATGTTCCGGTACCGTGTCTCGCTTTTCTGGAGCCTGATCTCCGCCATGCGCAGCTCGTCGTAGAGCTTCTTCATGCGGAGCGACGCCTTTATCCGCGAAAGGAGCTCGGCGTCGTCAATCGGTTTTACGATGAAATCGTTTGCCTCGCTGTCCAGCGCTTTCACCCTGGACGCGGTGTCGGAAACCTCTGCCGTGATGAAGAGTATGGGAA
Source organism: Spirochaetota bacterium (assembly GCA_016928865.1). Lineage (GTDB taxonomy): Bacteria > Spirochaetota > UBA4802 > UBA4802 > UBA5550 > RBG-16-49-21. The sequence goes on along the minus strand of JAFGJX010000088.1, from coordinate 26,684 downwards.
TGTGCCGTGATTCAGGGGCGGCGCGCATCAGATGGGCCGCTTCAAAGCCGTCCATGACCGGCATGACCACGTCCATCAGCACCAGGTCGGGATGTTCATTCCTGAAAAGCTCAACTCCCTCCGCACCGCTGGTCGTGGTTATCACGGAATAGCCGGCAGAGCTCAGACGGGATCTGTAGTAATCGACATTGATGACCTGGTCGTCGATTACCAGTATCTTTTCTGTTTCAGTAGCGTTGCACATGATGCTCCTTCCGCGCTATTATGCAATATTTCGAAGGAAGCGACATTATGCTACTCTGATACACGAAAGCATATTCGCGCTGATTCCCCTTTCGGAAATACGCCTGCGTGCGCATATAGCCAGTATTGCCATATGCTGTACGTTTAAACCCGCCTATGATTATTTGTGGAGACTATAATATTAAAAATATATTATACAACATCTGTCAAGTCAATTTGTTGTCGATTTTTATATCGTAATTGGCAGACATATGGCGGGCTTATTAATATATTTTATTGTATATCATTCATCATGCCAGGAATGGCCTTCCATCAGGAATGATTGCCGGCCATGTAAAATAATTGACAGTCGAATTTTTATTTGAAAAAAAGCCAGTGGCATCATTTTCAGGTGGCGGAAATGCATATACACAAGAATGAGCTGTTTAATTCATTGACGCATCTTGCCGGTTGTATCGGCGGTGTTCTGATGACCGTTGTTTTTTTTGTCCTCTCAATAGATGTTGATGCGTTTCTGGCGGTCGCGGTAAGCGTTACCGGGATCTCGTATATTATTCTGTATGCCTCAAGCTTCATGCACCATGCGAACAAGCTTGATGAAGCCGGGGAGAGCATATGGCTCAAGCTGGACCACTGCGCGATATTTTTTATGATGGCCGGCTCCTATGTGGGGCCGATGTACATCTTCGCGCAGGGAGGGATACTGTGGGGGGTCCTGGCTGCCGTGTGGCTGTTTGCGTTCTTCGGCATGGCGGTGAAACTGCGATACGTGGTAACGCCGAACTGGCTCAATGTCGTGATATACGCGCCCCTGTGCCTTGCAGCCCTCGTTCCCATGTACCTGCTCTGGGATTCTGTCGATGTTATACCGGAGAATGCGGTTCCCATCACTTTGATGAAGGCGATGCTGGTTGCGGGACTGTTGCTGTACGGGATCGGGGGTATAATATACGCGCTGAAACGGCCGGACCCGAAGCCCGGGTTGATTGGTTTTCACGGCATCTTTCATCTTTTTGTTCTTGCCGGTTCCGCCCTTCATGCCGCGGCGCTCTATTACTCGATCAGGGCGTATCCCGTTATACGGGAATTATTATTATAGCTCAAGGAATTCCGGCGTCTCCGCGGCGCGTATGATACCGCACGCGGACATGAAAGCGCATGTGATGCAAAACTGGAGGGGGCTTGTATAAGCCCCCTCCCTGTCGTTAGTTAGAGGTATTTTGCAACGATGCTTTCAATTGTGTCGGTCGTGGCTTCAGTCTGGGTCACGACCATGTCGGTAAGCTCCTCGACCAGCTTCTTGTTCTTTCTCAGCCTGTCAACTTTGTCTTTGTCTCCCATGGTCTTCTCGAGGTATTTGACAAAAATTTCGGTGGTTGCCTTCTCGACAGCGGCGTAATTGCCCCTGCTTTTCATTATGCTGCCCACGCCCTCTTTGTCGGCTGCGACGACAGCGGCCATTGCCGCCCTGTTCCTGGCAACTCTGGCAAGCCGGTCGGAGAGTATCCTTCTTACAACAGGTTCGTTCCCGACGATGCCTTCGATCTTCTTTTCTTCTTCGGATCCTCTGGCAGCCTGCGCGTACTTTGCATTCTTGGCCATGTGTTTTCTCAGCCCCTTTATCGTATCATAGGGATAGGACTTCATGACGCCGTATGCCACCCGCTTGGGGATGCTGCCGGCAGGGTCGACCTTCAGTTTGTAGATGAATTTTGTTTTTTCCCTGCCGAGATATTCCATTGAGAAGGAGCCGTCCATGATTGTTACGCGTGTCCGTTTTTTTTCGAGGGGGATCTTCACTTCGTTCGTGCAGAAGAAGGAGATGTTTGCCTTGCCGTGCTCGTAGTCATACACGGTTTTATCTTTCAGGACGATATCACGCTCTTCTATGACGGGCGGTTTCAGCACCATGTACATCACGAAGGTGTTCTTGTCGTATTTTTTTTCTATCTGGGCGCCGTAGCAGTCTGTCTGCCACTGGTTGAAGGCAGGCACGTCCCGCAGCGCTTCCCCTATGACCTCAATCCTGCTGTCGATCGCACCGACCGCCATGTATTCCATGAGATCAGTTCCAGGCACTGCGCGCTCGTACAGCTTGATGCCGCCGCTGTCCTTTATTTTTTCCCACTTGTCTGCAGCACCGGCGGGGAGTAACGCGATCAGAACCCCGATAAATGTAATAATGGCAGTCGAAAAGAACTTCTTCATCAGAAACCCCCTTTTAGTTATTTTAGTATTCGATTTAATCACTGATTAATAATGTTAATCTGTCAATATAAAAACCGTCCCATTGGATTTTTTTATTACGATCGTTCAAAATTATGAATAAGTAATAATTCAGGTTACAGGTTCGAGAATGTGAGTACAAAACTGCTGGAATTATGGTATATTTTCACCAAAGAACAAGAAAGGGGTGACAAAAATGTGATACTGCAATTATATTGAAGAATTGATCAGGAGGAGACGCGCATGAGCTCATTGAAGGCAACCATCAGGACAAACAGGGGCGATATTAAGCTGGAACTCTTCGCGGAGAAAACACCTCTTACAGTCGCGAATTTTGTCAATCTCGCGCAAAAAGGTTTTTATAATGGTCTGAAATTCCATCGGGTCATTGACAACTTCATGATCCAGGGCGGGTGCCCGCTGGGGACCGGCACCGGGGGGCCGGGCTATTCCTTCAGGGATGAGTGTACCCCCGAGCTGAAGCACGATCGTCCCGGCATTCTTTCAATGGCGAACGCGGGTCCGAACACCAACGGGAGCCAGTTTTTTATAACCCACGTGCCCACCGGGTGGCTCAACGGCAAGCACACGGTGTTTGGATCGGTCGTGGATGCGGATGACCAGAAGACCGTGAACAGCATCAGACAGGGCGACACGATCGAGTCCATCACCATTGAAGGTGATGCGGGCCCCCTGTTTGCGGGCGTCGCTGACACGCTCAAAGAATGGAATGCGATCCTGGGAAAATAACTGCGCAGGCGGGACCCCGTACCTTTCCTGCCGGGAAATGATACAGGCAAGCAATGTCGGACAAGATAGTATATTCAACCGAATCGGGCGATCTGCGTAAGAAGCCGCGTTCCGGCGCCGGTCAGGCAGCGCGCCGCCGGGACGGGATTGTCAGGGTCCGGAAGGAGCGCGCGGGCAGGGGCGGAAAAACCGTGTCCGTGATCCAGGGCCTTGACCTTCCTGAAGACAGGCTTACCCTTCTTGCCGCGCGGCTGAAGCAGCAGTGCGGCGCCGGGGGTACGGTAAAGAACGGTGAAATCATCATACAGGGCGACAAAGTGGCGTTTATTGCCGGGGTGCTCCAGAAGGAAGGATTTACGGTCAGGGTCTCAGGCGCGTCCTGACCGCCCGTTTCAGTTGTATCGAAGCTCTTCTCTAGTCATATTGATCGCTTTTTCGAATTGACATTATTACAAATTTATTTAAATTATTGATCATTTGGTTCACGCACCGGACCGGGCACGGACTATGCATGTATCGCGGAGTATACGCCTATGATGCTCATGGATCATGAGAAAACAGCGCTGATTTATCGCGACCTGCCGATCACCTATGCCGAGATCCTGGACCGGGCCGCGGCATACGCATCCGGTTTCAGCATCGCGAAAGGAGACCGGGTCGCTATCTGCTCCGAGAACAGGCCGGAATGGATATATACGCTGTACGCCGTCTGGCTGAATGGCGGGATCCCTGTCCCTCTCGACGCGACGGCGGTCCCCGGCGACCTCGCGGTGATCTTCAAGGACTGCGCTCCCTCCATCGCAATCTGCTCATCAGACTGCGCCCCCAGGGTGCGTCAGGCCGCGTCAATGGCCGGGAGCGCCCTTCCGGTGATGCTTTTCGACGGGATGCCGCAGGCGGGAGCGGGTTCCGGCCGGGCGATGACCGGGGGAGCTCCGGACGATATCGCGCTGATACTCTACACATCGGGAACGACCGGCGCCCCGAAGGGGGTGATGCTCAGCTTTAACAACCTCTCGGCCTGCATAGAGGGCATCTCGTCCCTCGGCATGCTCACGCCGGACGACAGGCTTATCGGGCTCCTGCCGTTCCACCATATTTTTCCCCTGCAGGGAACTCTGATAGCGCCCCTTCACATCGGGGCATCGGTGGTGCTCGTCGCAAGCCTTACCTCTGACGACATTCTTGCCGCGCTGCAGCGGCACCATATTACCATGTTCCTCGGCGTTCCGAAGCTGTACGAGCTGTTTCACGCGGGCATCATGCGCAAGATCCGCGCGAGCGTTCTGGCGCGGCTCCTCTTCGCGCTGATGAGGCGCATTAACAGCAATCGTCTTGGCCTGCTGGTGTTTGGCCGCGTGCACCGCGCCTTCGGCGGCCACGTCCGGGCCTACCTAACCGGCGGCGCGCCCATGGACGCGTCTGTCGCGCGCGATCTCTGGGCGCTCGGCTTCCGCATTGTCGAGGGATACGGCCTCACCGAAACCGCTCCCCTGGTCGCCTTCAACCTTTTCGATCGCATCAGGCTGGGCACGGTGGGAAAGCCGATGGCCGGCACCGAGGTGAAGATTGAAAACGGGGAGATACTGGTCCGGGGCCGTAACGTGATGAAGGGCTATTACCGGAACCCGGAAGCCACGGCGCAGAGGATTCGGGACGGCTGGTTTCATACCGGGGACCTCGGCGCGTTTGACGACCACGGCTATCTGCGCGTTACCGGAAGAATCGACGACATGATCGTACTGCCGAGCGGAAAGAACGTTAACCCTGAGGAGATAGAACTCCGTCTGGCCGAATCTTCCCCCTATGTCAGGGAGGCGGGCGTCTTTCTCCGCGGCGGACGCCTCGTCGCGGTCGTGGTCCCTGATTTCGGGGCGCTTGAAAATGACGGGGTGGTGACCATCAGGGAGACCATCCGCTGGAAGGTCATCGACCGCTATAACGCGCAGGCGCCGCCCTACCGGCGCGTTCTTGAGCTGGTGATCAGCGGGGAGGATCTTCCCCGTACCAGGCTGGGCAAGCTCAGGCGCTATCTCCTCCACGAATACGGGAGCGGGGAGCGTTCCAACAGCGAACAAAAGGCCGAACCGGACACGCCGGAATACGCGATCATGCGGAAATTTCTCGTTTCGATGACCCGCACCGACGTGCGGCCGGAGCATCATCTCGAGCTCGACCTGGGCCTTGACTCCCTGAACCGGGTGGAGCTCCTGGTGTTCGTCGAGTCCGCGTTCGGACTGGCCATGAACGAGCACGATCTTGCCCACTGCCCGACCGTGGAGCGTCTTGCGGAATACGTGGCAGGGCACAGGACCAGAATGAATGAATTGACGGTCGGGTGGCGGGAGATACTCGGCAGCCCGGCGCCCTGGGCGGAAAAGAGCAGGCCGGGCCTGATGCGCGCCATCAGGCTTGTCGCGCGGCCCCTGTTCAGGGCGTATTTCAGGCTCAGGTACCGCGGGCTTGACCGCCTGCCGCAGGCCCCCTTCATCCTGGCGCCGAACCACCAGAGCTTTATCGACGTGATCCTCATCGCCATCGCCCTGCCTGACCGGGTGCTGCATGACACCTTTTTCCTCGCAAGGGACACGCTGGCGAAGTCGGCGGCGATGCGGTGGCTCATGAAGAAGGCGAATGTCATATTTCTCAACTTTGAGAGGGATCTCCGCGCCGCGCTTGAAAGCGCCGCCTCTGTTCTGGCGTCAGGGAGGAACCTGGTCATATTCCCTGAAGGTCACCGTTCGCGCGATGGCAGCATCGGCCCGTTTAAAAAGACCTTCGCCATACTCAGCGCGGAGCTGGGCATCCCGGTGGTGCCGGTGGCGATCAGCGGGGCCTTTGACGCGCTGCCGAAAAACGGTCTGCTTCCCCGCCCCGGGACCATCGAGCTTTCGTTTCTGGACCCGGTACGCGCGCACGGCGCCGATTATGACGCGATAGCGGAGAGGATCCGATCAGCCATTCATCGGGCCGTAAACCGGCCGAAGGAAACCTGATATCGGGAGGAACAACAGACATGTCCATGCAACGTCAGAGCATCATACTCCTTGTCATCAACATCATCGGGGGGTGCGCGGTCATCGGCAGCTATCTGTACGGCTTTAATGTACATCCGGACAGGACGGCGAATCTCTGGGGTGGCGTGCCGAAATCGATCATGCCCCTCTACACGGCGTCCATGCTGACGGCGGCAATCGGCTACCTCGCGTTCACCGGCTTCATCCTTTTTTTCGTGCATCCTGAGCAGGCGGTAATCGCCGGACGCTTCTCGTACCGGGCGTTTTACTGGCTTTACGCAGCCGTTCTCCTCTTTTCCGCGTTCTGGATGCCGCTCACCTTCGCGATGATCGGTCAGCCCTCGGCTGGCTTATGGGCGCTGGTGAGGGTCACCCTGGCGATCGTGGGGATCGCCTCCATCGGTCTGCTTGCCGCGCTGGCTGCCCTGCAGCCCGCTTCGCCGGCATGGGCGTACCGGACCGCGTTGATCGGCTGCGCGGCGTTCTGCTTCCAGACCGCGGTTCTTGATGCGCTGGTATGGACCGCGTATTACCCGTTCAGATTATAGCGGCGGGCGGCGCTGATTCTGCATATCGCAGGCCGGGTGCGCGGGAAGCGTCCGCGTCCGGATTATCCTTGACATAATCGGCCATGTTCCTGATTAGTACTCGCTGACAGGTTCCATGACGGGTTGCCCGAGAACAGAATAACGCCATACATCTAATCCGCGTATCACGAAGCAGCCATCCCGGGAAGATAAATCATTGCGATAAAGGTCGGTTCATTATGCTTATAGCGTCTGACATATCCCTTGCCTATGGCAAGCGTGTGCTTTTCAAGGAAGTCAATCTTGCATTTTCACCCGGGAACTGCTACGGTCTGATCGGCGCGAACGGATCGGGCAAGTCAACCTTCCTGAAGATTCTTTCCGGCGAGATCGAGCCGTCAACGGGCGGGATATCCCGCGGCCCGAAGGAGCGCATCGCGATGCTTCGCCAGGACCAGAGCGCGTTCGACGAGTTCACCGTGCTCGACACCGTGATCATGGGGCATGACGCGCTCCACGCCGTGCTGAAGGAGCGGGAGGACGTCTATTCCCGGGAGGATTTTTCCGAGGAGGACGGTCACCGCGCGGCGGAGCTTGAGGAGATGCTGGACGAGATGAACGGCTATGACGCGGAACCGGACGCCGCGGCCCTGCTCGGCGGCCTCGGCATAGAGGACAATCTGCACCGGAAAAAAATGAAGGAGCTGGAGGGCGCCCAGAAGGTCCGCGTTCTCCTCGCCCAGGCGCTGTTCGGCAATCCCGACATACTGCTGCTCGACGAGCCGACCAACAACCTCGACCTGGAGTCGATCACCTGGCTCGAGAATTTTCTCTACAACTTCAGCAACACGGTGATCGTCGTCTCCCACGACCGGCATTTCATCAACAAGGTATGCACCCATATCGCGGACATCGATTACGGGAAGATCATGGTCTACGCCGGGAATTATGACTTCTGGGCGCAGGCAAGCCAGCTCGCGCTGAAGCAGAAGAAGGAGGAGAACCGGAAGAAGGAGGACAAGATCAGGGAGCTCCAGTCGTTCATCGAGCGCTTCAGCTCCAACGCATCCAAGGCGCGGCAGGCGACATCCCGGAAGAAGCTCGTGGAAAAGCTCACCCTTGAAGAGATCCCGGTCACTTCGCGCCGTTTCCCCTATATCGCGTTCAAGCCGGACCGCGAGTGCGGGAGGATGGTCCTGTCAGTGGAAAACCTGAGCAAGGCCGTGGAGGGGGGGACGGTTTTAAAGGACTTCAGCCTCATGGTGAACAGGGGGGACAGGATCGCGTTCGTCGGTCCCGACAACCTTGCAAAGACGGTCCTGTTCGATATCCTCATGGGCGAGATGAAGCCTGATTCCGGGGAGTACCGGTGGGGTGAAACCATGACAGCGGCCTATTTCCCGAAGGACCATGACCGCTATTTTGAAAGCGACCTGCGCCTCATCGACTGGCTGCGGCAGTTCACCGAGGAAAACGACGAGACCTACGTGCGCGGCTTTCTCGGCAGGATGCTCTTTTCCGGGGATGAGTCATTGAAGAAAGTGAACGTCCTTTCCGGGGGCGAGCGGGTCCGCTGCATGCTGTCCCGCCTGATGCTGAGCGGGGCGAACGCGATGGTTCTCGACGATCCGACCAATCACCTCGATCTCGAATCGATCACCTCGCTGAACAACGGTCTGATCAATTTTTCCGGCGTTCTGCTCTTCACCTCCCATGACCACCAGTTCATCGATTCGATCGCGAACCGGATCGTCGAGATCACGCCGGCCGGCGTGATCGACCGGGCCATGACGTTCGACGAGTATATCGATAATGATGAAATACGCAGGATTCGTGACGGGATGTACCACGGGCACCAGCGCCTGAGCCTCTGACGGGCGGGCGGCGGTCCCGCCCGAAATCATTTGTCCTCCCAGTCCCAGAAGAAGTCCTTGTTCGTCAGCTCCTTATGCTCCTCTTCAGGCTGTTCCGCCCTGCGCACCGAATCGGGCAGGTCGGCCGTGCTGCCGTGGATGTGCTCGAGCTGGTCCTCCAGGTCAGCGGTCTCATCCTCCCAGTACTGCACCGTGCCGAAATGGGGAAACGCCGCGGGAAACGCGGGGTCCTGCCAGCGCTGGGCGATCCACGCGGCGTAGCGTATGTAGCGCAGCGCCCTGAGCGGCTCGATCAGGCGGAGCCATGACTGCTCAAAATCGCGGAACTGGCGGTAGGCCTCGAGGAACACCTCGCGCTGACGCAGCCCCTCCGGGTCACGCGCCGGGACCAGCATCCACACGTCCTGCACCGCCGGACCGGTGAGGAAATCGTCGAAGTCAAGAAAGAACCATCCTTCGCTCCCGTGCAGGAGGTTGCCAAGATGACAGTCCCCGTGTATCCGGTGCATGGGAACGTCCTTCCGCAGAGATTCGTAGATTTCAACCACCTCGAGTACCGCCCTCCGATACCGCTCCCTGCAGTGCTGAGGCAGGAAATCGTGCTTTTCGAGGAAGGCCAGCGGCTGCAGCCCGTACGTTTCGCCGGTAAGCTCTATACGGTAGGCCGCCTTCTTCGACGCGCCGTTGTTGTGGATGCGCGCGCACAGCCTTCCCAGAATCCGGACCTCGTCGTCTGAGAGCTCGTCCGGGACCCGGCCGCCGGTCCTCGGCCATATCGCGTAGAGGATTCCCTCGACCTCGCGGAGGGTTCCGCCGCCGGGGAAGGGGAGGGGCGCGCACACGGGGATCTCGTCTGCGCGGAGCTCAAGCAGGAAGGCGTGCTCCTCCAGTATCTGCTCCCTGGTCCATCTGCCGGGCCGGTAGAATTTACTCACGACATGCGAACCGTCCTCAAGCATGAGGTCGTATACCCTGTTTTCGTAGCTGTTCAGGGCGAGGCAGTGGCCGGTCGGCTCGAAGCCGCCCTGTTCAACCGCCCCGATGACGATATCGGGCGTCAGGTTAAAGAAGAAGCTGCTCATAATCAATAATTACCTTACAACCATCGCGGCTGATAATGCAAACAGATATTTTTCATGCCAGCGAATTCCTCGTCGTGCGCGTGCGCCCGTTTTTACCCTTGAAGTATCCGGAGCATCGCCGCGTAATGCAGCGCCGCGCCGGCAAGGATCAGGAGATGAAAAATCTCGTGGAACCCGAACCTGCCGGGAAACGGGTCGGGCTTTTTCACGGCATAGATAACGGCACCCGCTGTAAAGCATACGCCGCCGGCGATAAAGAGTATGAATATTTCGATCGGCATCGCGATAAAAAACTTGTGGATCGGCACGATGGCGAGCCAGCCCATCAGCACATAGATGCCGGCGGAAAGCCGCCGGGGAGCGGAAAGCCAGAATAGCTTGAAGCCGGTGCCGAACAGGACAAGGCTCCACTGCGCTCCGAGCATGAACACGCGCCAGCCGCCCTCGAGGTAGGTCCAGGACGGCGGCGTGTAGGTCCCGGCGATCATGATGAATATGGCGAGGTGATCGAGCTTCCTGAAAACCGAGGTGTCGTCTTCCCGCGTCTTGAAGGCGTGATACAGCGAGCTCGCCGAGAACAGGATGGTGACCGAGATCCCGTATATGAGCATGGTCACAAAGGCCGAAGTGTTTCCGCAGCTTCTGCAGGCGAGATACGCGGTTCCTGCGGCGGCCGCGAGGGCGCCCGCACAGTGTGTAAAGAATGATACTCTTTCAGCCGGTTTGATCATGTCTTGACCGTCGTAAATTGGATTCGATTCGGGTTACCTCGTTTACTTTGCAAGCAGGAAATAGCACAATACGGCGGCGCCCAGAATGATGCGGTAATACCCAAACGGGATAAAATTCCGCCTGCTGATGAACCTCATGAACCCGGCTATTACCAGGAGCGCAACCACGAATGACACGGCAAACCCGACCCCGAGGACCAGGACGCGGTCGGCAGTCAGCGCCACGTCCGCCTTCAGCAGGGAATAGGCGGAGGCTGCGAACATGGTGGGAATGGCGAGAAAAAACGAAAATTCCGCGGCCACGATCCGCGACGCGCCGAGGAGCATTGCGCCGATGATCGTTGCCGCCGATCGGGATGTGCCGGGGACCATGGCGATGCACTGGATGATGCCGATGATGAACGCGCTGGTGTAGGTGAGGGCCGCGATGCTGTTTATGCTGCTTTCCTTCCTTCTCATTTCGAGCCAGATCAGGGCCAGGCCGCCGATGATCAGCGCCGCTGCTACGGTTATGGGGTTGAACAGGTGCTCCTTGACGTACGATCCGGCCAGAAGTCCGATTCCCATCGCCGGGATGACGCCGATGACGGTTTTTTTCCACAGGTCGAGCGTCTCTTTTCTTTCCGCCGGTCCCTTGGCAGCGCTGAACGGGTTCAGCCTGTTCCAGAAGTAAACAACGACTGACAGGATTGCGCCGAGCTGAATGACAATGTCGAACAGGTAGGCGAAGGAACCGATAAAATCGACGAACCGGTTCATGATGATCAGGTGCCCGGTCGATGATATTGGAAGAAACTCGGTGATACCCTCGACTATCCCGAGTATGATCGCTTTTACGATATCGTTCATGGTCCCCGCCCTTTCTGTTATTGGTGAGCGATGCTCAATCCGTGTGGCCTGTAGCCGCGCATTGGATGATCGGCGGCATGCCGATATTTGTCAAGAAATTATGATATATGAAGTAATCAGGCGATGAATATATTATTAAGGTGACAGCAGGCTGTGCCGGCGAGAAGGCGACAGGAGGGCATGCCTTTTTGCGACTTCCTGTCGCGGCATGCATGAAGGCATCCTGCCATCTATCGCCGATCCCGCCGAGTCAACAGGATGTTATACGAGGCGGGCGAGCGGGACAGCCTGCCGTCACCTTAAAGAAAACAGTTCATTATTTTATATCCCGTAGTCTGACCGGAAGGCGTCGAGGAAGCGCGCGGTCAGGGCCTTGGCTTCCGTGAAGAGCTTTTTGTTCGAGATTGTTGATTTGCTCCAGACCCTGAGCCCGTACTTGATGAAGTAATTGTCCATGAACTCACTGATGGCGCTGAACCGAAGCATCGTTTTCCCGGGAGCGCGCGTGTCCCATTCAAACGCGATCGTTGAGCCGTCGCCGCCGTTGGCCGCGAGCATGACCCGAGAAACATCGTACACCATCTGTTCCATGTTCGACGGAACGAAGAGATCTATCAGCCAGCGGGGTATGATGTGGTAGTAGCTGCCGGTAATGCGCGTTTTCGAGACCTCCTGGAGCTTCATGGTCCACCGGCCTTTTCCGGGCGCGTCAATGTACCTGAAACGCACCACCACTTTATCCGTGATGAATTTCAGCCCGTGAACGTCATGGAGCATGTCAAAGACCGCAGAATAGGGGACGTCCCGCATCGCCGACAGCGTCAGCTCCTCATTGAACACGGGTTTTTCAGCGTCATCAAAGGGAATAAGCCTGCCCCGGCGCGTAAGGAGCGTCAGGGAAAGGACGTCCTCCCTGCTGTCAAAGACGATGGCGAGCGCGGTATGACCGCTGCTGTTTATAACATTCATGTTGATCCTGTACAGGCCTTTAATGTTCTTGATGGATCTGGCCAGCTCGGGGAAGTCCTTTTTCAGATTCTTCAAACGATAGCCGTATCTCATCGACAGGCGGGTATAGGGTATGCCGTTATGTGTCTTGACCTCGAGAAAGGAGCGTATGACCGAGTAGCGGTTGAATAGTTCCGATACCCGCGGAAACAGCCGGTAGAATTCATCGATGGCTTTTCTTGAATCGCCCGTAATCTCTTCATACAACGAACAGGCGGGCGCATTTAGTTTCCCAATGTTTATCGGGTCGATCACCCTGAGGAGACCTTCCGCGAACAGGATGGCGTTTCTGTGTGAATAGCGCCCGGTGGCGGTCGTGGAATTGATGGAGGCGACGAACGACCTGCCGCCGGCGATGCAGGCCTCGTTCTTTTTCAGCGCGTATACGGTGCTGTAGTCCCAGATGCGGGAGACCTCGCAGCGGTCGCTTTCATCCGTTACGAGGTTCACCAGGTAGTGATCGTTCATGTTGCAGCCCTGAAAGTTCACGCCGCGAAAGCCGTCGCCCATCTCCTTCAGATACGGGCTGCCATACAGCTTCATGAAGTCGAAATTTGCCAGCGTCGCGCGCATGAATTTTCTAAATGACTCGGTTTCCGCGTCGCTCCGGTAGCGGACATCGGTCTTTTCCAGCAGGGTTGCGATCTCCCTGACCGCATTTCTGCCTCTGCCGCCCGGGACGATGCCCCCGAGCGTGTCGTCGAAGGAGTAGGCCGCAATATTCATCCATGTGGCAAAGGCGAGAATGGTCAATCCTGTCATGTTCCGGCACCGTCATATAAAGTTATCGCGCGTATTCCGGCCGGCACCTGACTGGCAAAGAGTACGCCATGCAGGCTGAATCCGGTACGTATCTCGAAAAAGCGGACAATAGCGCATTAATCAACGAGGGGAGCGGCGCGTCTAATATTTTTTAGCCGCGGATGATAAAAATAAGGGTTATATCTTCTTGCACGTTTTATTCTGATACATCAGCTCGTCAGCCTGGGCGATTATTTCATCGATATCTGTATTGACCGACGGATCCCATTTGAGCATGCCCCAGCTCAGGGAAATGATGTAGCTGTGTTCGGCGAATTCATTGTAGCTGTTTACGCTGTTCAAGATCCGTTCCTCGATCGACTCGATATTGCCCGAATCGGCATTGATCATGAGCACCACGAATTCATCGCCGCCCCATCGCGCAATAACGTCCGAGGTGCGGAATACCTTTTTTAAAATACCCGCGGTGGCCACAAGGGCGTTATCTCCGGCCTTGTGGCCGAAGGTGTCATTGATGTGCTTCATGTAGTCGAGGTCGAAGAACCCGATAATCATCGACCGTCCCGTTCGTTTCCCGATGTCCATATGCTGACGGGCCAGATGGTGGAAGCCGCGGCGGTTGTATATTCCCGTAAGCTCGTCCACCAGGGTGATCTCCTGCATCCTTTTTTCCAGGTCCCTGCTTTTAGTCAGTTCTTTTGTCAGTACCTGGTTTTTCTCGATCAGGCTCATGTCAAACCGGTGACGGTGCATTGTCATCTCAATCTGGATGATGAGCTCCTGGGTCCTGAATGGCTTGAGAATATATCCGTACGGTATCTGCGATGCGGCCCGGGTTATGAAGGTATCGTCTGAGTATGTGGTGAGGAAGATGATAGGGATATTGGCTTCATGGCGTATTCGTGCCGCTGCATCGATGCCGTCCATATCGCCCTTGAGGACAATGTCCATGATAATGATGTCAGGCTTGAGCGCTCTGGCTGCCAGAATGGATTTCTCCGCTGAATCGACCGTCTCTATCACCTGGTAGCCGACCTTTTTGAGCTTCATGCTGATATCATGGGCGATTAATGCCTCATCTTCAACTATTAGTATTTTATAGTCGATCATGATTTAAACAGTCCAATCAGACGGTTTTATTACATACGTAAGAAATCATTCATTGTGGGATTTTTGTCAATATATTTTATAAAAAAATGTAATTATTTTATTTTTGGAATGTATTAAAAGGTGAGATGCATTTTTTTGATAGGATTATTCAGAAAATGCCATAAGATATATTCTGAATTTTTATAAGGCGCTTATATTTTCCTGCTGGCTTCCCTGAACTTGTATCGGCAGTGATATGAAAAAAGAAGTTCCCTTCATGAATTCTGACGTGAACCAGATCTTACCTTTATGGTTTTCAGTAATCATGCGGTGCACCACGTAAAGACCGATGCCCGAGATCGATTTCGACTTGTGTGAAGACTTGGTCGTAAAATAGGGGGCAAATATCTTTTTTTTATCCTCATCCGCTATTCCGACGCCATTGTCCGTAATTTCAATGAGGAATGAGTCCGGCTTGCTGAAAAGCCGCACCAGTATGAAGGGATTGAATTGTTTTCTTTGTTCCTGGGTCATATGGTTTTTCATCTTTTCATTCGTTGCTTCATAGGCGTTATCGATTAAATTGTATATCGCCTCCATCAGCTGGGTCATTATCCCGTAAATGAGATCGTTTTCGTCGCACTCAAGAGTTATAGGGATGTCTTCTATTCCGTGCTTGATTCGTACCAGGTCCTTGGCCCCCTCGAGTATCTCCCGGAACGAGAGTCCGGAAAAATAGTTTTTATTGTCGTTGGTAAACGTGAAGTTCAGAATTCCTTTGATCACGCTGTTTGTTTTTTTTACATTATCGATAATCGACTCAGCGATTTCCTGCAAGGCATTGAAGGCATGGCCGATATGCGCGTTCTGCTCCATCAGATCGGGGGTGTGACCTTTGCATTCATCAATTTCGAGACGTATCTGCATGGCGGCGAGCGAGAAATGGTTGAGCCTGTTGCGGATCTGGTGCGCCACTCCCTCTGCCATGCCGCCGACAAGAGCGAGCTTTTCCGCTTCGAACAGGCGGTCCTGCGTCTTCTTCCGCTCCTCGATGTACAGGCAGTTTTCTATTGCCAGCGCGGTCTGGTGCGAGAGGATGTCAAAGGTGTTAATGTCGTCCGCTGAATAGAAGGAGCCATCGGCCTTGTCACCGAGGACCATGAAGCCGAGCAGGCGGTCTTCGTTGAAAGAGGGTACCAGCATGCTGAACTTGCCCTCGGGGGCACTGGTGAAGATGCGTGATACGAGTTCGTGTGCGACGGGCTTTTTGAATTTTCTCATGAGATCTACGGCGGGATCGTCGTAGCCAATTTTTGCCTCAGGGGGAAAGACGGTGCTGTCGCTCGCGGTCACCAGGCGCAGGCTTTCGTGTTCCGGATCATCCAGGAAAATTGCCGCATATTCGACCTTCATAACGGAATTTACCCCGTACATGATAAGCTTGCCGAGGCGGTTGATGTTATGCACGCGGAGGATGATCTTGGCAGAGTCATGAAGTATCTTCTGGTACTCGCGCTGGCGCGCCAGGATCACGTTCTCGGCCTTTCCCTGGAGATACCGGTATATCACGGGACCCATGGTGGCGAGGATGAAAAGGATCACAAAGGAAAGGAAACCGAAATTTGTGTGGAATCCTATTATGAACGGAATGCCGAGGACCAGGGTGTAAACCCCGAGGAATATACCGGTCCTGGAGAGCACCACCTTGATGTCCAGCAGCTGGTACCGGGCAATCGCATAGCCCATGAGGCAGACATAGGTCGCGACGAGGAAATTGGCGTACGGAGGGAAATGAATGCCGAACCACATCGGCCAGTTGGATGCGCCTCCCAGGAAGCCGATGAGCCCGGATACGATTGTATACTTTGTCTGTTCCCGCTTGATTCCCGTTGCCTTCTTCATATAGCGCAACAGCAGAATGAAAATGTAGAGGGCTTCCCACACCCAGAAGGCGAGATACCCGTTGAACAGCATGGCAGGGTTGGGCCACAGTCCCAGCTCGTGCCGCGGCTCGAGGCCTGTGTAGAGAAATGAGGCAAGGTTCAGCACAATGAAGATGGCGTTGATGGAATAATAAACAATGATCTCTGCTTTTTTCTTATTAAATGTGCTTACCAGGCACAGCACATAATGCAGAAGGGTCGCGTTTATCAAGATTATGCCGATAAACAGCACGTTGAACCAGAAGAGCGCGGTTGCCTGCTCATGGGAAATCTGCCATAAGAAATATCCGAGACCGTAAAGGCCGACGCTCAGGCTGAAATAAAAGAATTGTCGGTTTTGCTGACCTCGGGGATTTTTTATGAAAATAAAGGTGCCAAATAATACACTGGTCAGAAAATTGATGAGGCCGGTTATCGCCAGAAACGTCATGTTGTTTTTTCTATTATTATAAAAAAGATTATATTCGTCTCCGTTTCCCGTTCAACGCTCAGGTTGTAGCCCCGTATGCCGCTTGACTTGACGAGATCGACGGTTTCCTGCATGTCGCGAAGGTGGAAGGTCCAGTCGCACCACCAGTCAGGTGCCAGAGGGCTGTAGTTTTTAGAATCCTTGTGCGCGAATACAAGCTTTCCGCCTGGCCTGACAACGCTGAAGAGAAACGCTATGAGGTCCTTGAGGCGCTGGTCCGGTATGTAGTCCGCGAGGCCGATCGTATAGACCAGGTCCTGGCCGTCAAAGATTTTTCTGTAGGTTTCGGGTTCCTTCAAATAATCGTACACGCTGTGGCAGAGTGTGCGGTATTCGACATTTGACGGCGAATGGGAGAGCACTTTCATCGAAAAGTCGAGCGCCTGCTGGTCGTGGTCGACGAGCGTGAACTGTATCTTTTCCAGTGTATCGAACGTCTTTTGCTCGAACAGCTCCTTGATTTCACGGCACGAGCCGCATGCAACATTGAGTATTTTTACCGTCGGACCGGGAGGGTTTCCCAGAAAAGCTGCCAGCATCTTCCGCATCATTGTTTTTCTGCTGCGCACCGCACGGGCGTAATCGTCATTTAAAAAGCGCTTGTCCGCGCAGTATCCGATGCCCCGCGAGGAGATTTTATTGTCATACACGATCTCGATAATGCCATAGTCTCCGGCGTATCCCCGGGGCTTTGAGAATGCGTGCTTCACGATATCTGACTTCATCCCAACGGGGATGCCGCATTCACGAAATAGCTGCTTGACCTTTTTTATTAACGCCGTATCTTCCAGCGCATCTTCGAGTTTTTTTCCCTCACCGAGGATTGCATCTGTCATACTGGTGACAATCTCGCTTGCCGGTTCTTCCTGTAACCTGTCTGCTTCCAGAGCGGCATCTATCCCGAATTGTACTCCCAGATAGTGGGCCACCCTGTACCAGAATTCCGTAACCAGTTTGCGGTCATGGTCCGTAATGATACCTTCAAGAAGGGGATGGATTTTCAAAAGGGTATGCTTGCACAGTGAGGCATCAAAATATTTTTCGCTTTTTTCGAGTTTCCTGCAAAACTCATCTATGTCTTCTTTTGCGTTCTTGATTTGAGCAGAAAGCATGTTGTTAAACCTCGTTCCTGGACTGAATTATCCGCATTGTACTATATCATTGTGCGATACAGGCCTGGCTGTCCTGCAATGTCGCCATACTGCTTGCATGGCAAATCAAGTATTGTGTACAATTATTGATTATTATTTTAAACAGCTCAGGCTGTAGATTAAAGCATTCCCCACGCTGGAATCAAGAAGAAAATCGCATCAGGGACGGAAACAGATAAATTTTTCACTGACGGTTAACCAGTCGCGCTCTTTATGTCGCATGGATGTAGTCTGAGCAGATGCGTCCCGCCGTCGATGAGTATTGTTTCTCCGGTTATGAAGCTCGACGCTCCGTGCCGCAGCTATTTTCCCCTGAATACCGGCTCGCGCTTCTGCATGAAAGCGACAAACCCCTCTTTCGCGTCTTCGGACTCGGTCAGCTTTTTGCTGCATTCCCGGTCTACCTTGAGGCCCTCATCGATGCCATGCTCAATGCCGGTTATCATCCCTTTTAGAATGCTGCTTACCGCAAGAGGGGCCCGCTTTGCGAGGTCTTGCGCGAATTGCATGGCGCCGCTCATCAGCTCACCTGCGGGAAATACGCGGTCTATAAGCCCGATCTCAAGCGCCTCCCCGGCCGAGAGCCTCCTGCTGAATAGAATGAGATCGAGCGCGCGCGACCTGCCCAGCAGGCGGGCCATACGCTGAATGCCGCCCCAGCCGGGTGTTATGCCCAGGTTGACCTCCGGGCAGCCTATCACCGCCTTGGGGGCGTCGACCATAAATCTGAAATGGCAGGCGAGGGACAGCTCGCAGCCGCCGCCGAGTGCGTACCCGTTGATCGCGGCGATGACCGGTTTGGGAAAGCGGTCGATTCTGTTGAACAGCTCTATCGCGTCAGGGCCGTTGTACAGGTTCGCGACGTCGGTCACGTCCATGCCTGAGGAAAACCCTTTTTCGCCGGCTCCGGTCAGGACCACCACGCGCACGTCCGGGCTGTTTTCCATCTCGCTGAACGCGGCATGCAGGTCTTCCCTCATGGCGAGGTTTATGGAATTTGTCGGTGGCCTGTTAAGCGTAATGCAGGCGATATGATCCTTTATTTCCACCGTGATTGCGCTGTATCCCACAATGAGCACCTCTCTTATGTTCGAATTGTTGATAGCAAAAAAAACCTGCCGCCGCGCGCGACACGGGCGACAGGCGCTAACGTATCGTGTTACAAGTAAGAGTATCGTATATTCACGTATCTGTTGAAATATCATAGAAAATCGGGATGATTTGTCAATTCAAATTTAACAAACGTTAAATATGAATAATGCGGGTTTCTGATTGAGCGTTTCATTGAAACGCCGATCGGTTTTCACAGGCGAATTATTTTCTTGACGGTCAGGATTATTTTCGTTACCTATTTTATGAAGATAAACGCGCGGGGAGTATGACGCCATGTTCATGACATTTTTACTGCTCTTCATCCTTACACTGTTTTTCATGCTGGTGGGCAGGATCGTTGCCGGAAAGAAGGGGATGATCATCGCTTTTGTTCTGGCCTGCGTCATGAACATGGGGGCATACTGGTTCTCCGATTCAATCATACTGTCCACGTACGGGGCCGAGCCCGCGCCGGCCGGCCACCGGCTCGAAAGAATATCCCATGAGCTTGCCCGCAAAGCCGGGATGCCGCTGCCCACGGTCTACATTATCCCCACTGACTCTCCGAACGCGTTCGCGACCGGCCGAAATCCGGAGCACGCGGCCGTGGCAGCGACCAGGGGGATCCTCTCCCTGCTGAACGACGATCAGCTGGCAGCGGTCATGGCGCACGAGATGGGGCACGTGAAAAACTATGACATGCTGGTCGGGTCGGTCGCCGCCACCATATCCGGGGCCGTGCTGATTCTCTCGCGCATGGCGCTCTTCTTTGGCGGCAGGGACAACGCGAGCTTCGGCAAGCGTCTCGCGGTTTCAATCGTGGCGCCGGTCGCGGCCACGGTGATCACCATGGCCATATCCCGCGACCGCGAATACAAGGCTGACGAGTTCTCCGCGCGGCTGACGAGGCGCCCGATGGACCTCGCCGGCGCCCTCCGGAGCCTGGAGCGGGGCGTGCAGCGGATCCCGATGCAGGACGCCAGCCCCCAGACGGCCCACATGTTCATTGTTCACCCCTTTTCCGCGTCGAGCATCGGCGAGCTGTTTTCAACCCACCCGCCCGTGGAAAAGCGAATTGAGCGCCTGGCGCAGCTGGCCAGGGAAATCCAGTAAGGAGCGCAATCATGAACCTGATTTCATCGATCAAGCTGTATCTGATAATGGTGCCGGTATTTTTCGCAGTGGACATTGTCTGGCTCGGCCTCATATCGAAAAATTTCTACCAGAAGCACCTCGGCTACCTGATGGCGCCGTCGGTCAACTGGCCGCCGGCGGTCATTTTTTACCTGCTCTATATAGCCGGCATCCTGTTTTTCGCCGTTATACCCGCGTTTGAAAAGCAGTCCCTCCTCAGGGCCGTGGGCGCGGGCGCCTTCCTCGGCCTGGTCGCGTATGCCACGTATGACCTGACCAACTACGCGACCATCCGCGACTGGCCGTTCATTGTGGTCGCCGTTGACCTGGCCTGGGGCATGACCTGCTCAGCGATTGTCAGTGTGGCCGGGTACCTGGCCGCGATGCGACTGTTTTCGTAGGAAGACGTTACCCTGACACCCCGTGAAATGGGCTACCGATAACTATCAGTGCCGGTTTGCTCTGACCCCCCCAGGGGGGGCACGGGTATGCCGATAACTATTGGTATTCGTTTGCTCTGACCCTCATGCCGGGCGGGGAATTACTCTGACACAGCGTAAACCAAGATTAAAGAAGGGGATGGAGTGGCCAAATAAGCTCGCAGGTGAGATGCGAAAAAAAGCGCGGCCAACAGGCCGCGCTTTTTCACCTGTGTTTCAATTCACTTTTAATCATCTGTTCGAATGTCTCATATGGCCTGTTTCCCTTTATCAGCTTGTCGTTCAAGATAAAGGATGGCGTGCCACGCACTCCAAGCCGCATTCCGTCAGCTCTGTCTTTTCCGATCTTTGCCCTGTATCTGTCTGACGATATGCACGCGTCGAACTGCGTCATGTTTAATCCGAGGTCCCGGGCGCAAGCGCGGGGATCCCCCCGGATGCCTCTATCGAGGATCGCGTTATACATTCCCCAGAATTTTCCCTGCTCACCCGCGCATTCGGCGGCCTGAGAGGCGAGGTCATCCTGTGGGCCGCGGTTGAAATGCTTGTAGGTGATTCGCAGGTCATTCGGAAATTCTGCGGCAAGTTTCATCACCGTTTCCCTGGCCCTTGCGCAGAACCCGCATGAAAAGCTGTTGAAAAGAACAAGGGTTGCCGGGGCATCCTGGGTGCCCATGAAATAGGCATCGCGTGTAAGATCCTTCATGTTGACACTTATTTTTTTCGGTTCTGACAGCTTGCGGTCATTCATCTTTTTCGAATGCCATGAGTCCCGCAGTAATAATGTAACCTCTGCAAGCAACAGGACAAGAATAAGGGTCTGGATAATCTGCAGTATGTCTCTCGGTTTTATATTTTTTTTATCCATGATCAATCCATTCTGCAATGACTACATGCAAATTTCATCAATTTCTGCATTGCAATCATTGTCCAGGAAATCGCCGCATATCTCTTCCGACGGAAGGACCTCGCCCTCGCATGCGCCCCATTCACCGGCAAAGCAGGTCTGTGTCCCGTCCTGGCAGAGTCCTTCATTACGGGTTTCGAAGGGACCGGTATAACAGGCGCGTGTAAGATTTTCATCGTAATCGGCATCACAGTCATTGTCCTCGCCGTCACAGACTTCCTCAGAGGGGAGTACCTGGCCCGCGCAAGCGCCCCAGTACCCGTCTAAACAGGTTTGGATTCCCGCCCGGCACTCTCCCACATCAATAGTTTGAGGATCGCCATCATAGCAGGATTGTGTAAGATAGTTTGATGAAGAATCTGCATCAAAAACACCATCACAGTCATTGTCCAATCCGTCACAAATCTCCTGTGCGCCAGGGTGAATATTGGGATCATAGTCGTTACAATCAAAACCGAGGCTGCAGTTTTCGCCATACCCATCATCATCGAGGTCAATACAGGCGGCCGAGGTCACTGATACGGATACCGTATACTCCTGCGTTGACCCGTCCTCGGCCGTTACCCGGTACACCACCGGGTCGGTGAAATTGTTCGCGATCACGCCGCTCTCCTGCTCAATGTCATCCACGGTCACGCTGGTTCCGCTAGTGGTGAACGCAGCCACAAGATCGGTCACGTCCGCACCCGCAGGCAGGGTCACGGTGATAAAGGGGTAGGCTATTACGCCGTCAACGCCGTTGATTGAAAATGCCGTGATCTCCTTTGCCCTGCTCTGCACGTACACGTTTTGCATGTCAGTGAGATGGGCGAGAGATGCGGTCACCACACCCGGGCCGTGGCACCCGGTCGTGTCAAGGACGCCGTCCGTGTCGATGAAGCCGATGGAACTGTCTGCCGACCATGACGGAATAACCGGGATGGTGTTCCCGTATCCATCGCGGCCGACCACGTCAAATTCATACAGGGTGCCTTCGCTGATGGCGAGGTCGCCCGGTATGGAGAGACCGCTGGTGTCAAGTATCTCTATTGATTCGAGTTCACCCGCATGTACAGTAACAGATGCAGTTGCGCTCTCGCCTTCGAACCCAGCGACGAACTGGTCGGGCGAGCCCGCCGGGGTCTCTGTAATCGCCTGGAGCAAAATACCCTGCGCAAACCGGTTTTCAAGATTTGCGCTCCCTCCATCCATGATAAAGGTCTCCGGTACAAGGCTGAAGGTCGTGTCGTTGTTGTCCACGCCGCGCGCCAGCAGGCAACGCTCAAATCCGGCAGTAATATCCAGCGTTGCGGGGTTGATGGTCAGGCTCCCCGGCTGGTAGGCGAGGGTCACGTCATATCTTCTGGTCGCGGATGTCCTGATTGATCCCAGGTTGTCGGTCGCCTCGATGCGATACTCGATGTCGTTGCCATCGCCGATGTCCGCCGCAGTCAGGAAGGATGCCGGAATCAGGTAGCCGTAGGTGTGGAGCGTCGCCTGAGGATTGACCTGCTTTATCATCTGCGCGTCGTTCCACACGCCAGCGCCGGCGCCGTGGAGTTTCCGGTAGGTGAGCTTTACGCCCGCAAGGGCGCCGTCGAAGTCCCTGACCGTGGCGCGCACGTAGATGGGCGCGCCTGCACGGACCGTGGTGGGCCAGGGCGCCTGAAGACCCACGTAGGGCTCATTGTTCGTCGGGAGCAGGGCCCTGGCCATGGGGAGATACACGGTGAAGTGCTCGATCTGCGCGGTAATTTTTTTCCGCACCGTATCCACGGAACAGATGACCGGCACGTAGCACTTCAGGGCCTCGTCGTAATAGCATATCTGCATGGTTTCCGGGTTGAAGCCCTTCAGGGCCAGGTTCGTGCTGTCGTAGTTCATTTCCAGTATCGCGGGCGCCCCGAGGTCGAAGGTCGTGCCCGCGGGAAGGAAGCGGTAGGCCTGGCCGAAGGACGCCAGCCCGTCCGCGTCAGCAAACGGTATGTCCTTCACCCGTTCGATGGTGATGGTGATGTCCTCTGCCAGCGCGTTGGCCGGGACCGTGAGCTTCACCTCGTCGTTGAGCTGCACCGTGCCGCCTGTTGCCGCAATGATGCGCGCGCTGCCGCTCCTGTCGCTTCCGGCTGCGAGGCCGAGGGCCTTGAGCAGGTTGTTCTCCGATCCTGCGCCGCAGCCGGGCAGGTGGAGCAGGGATAGTGCGCAGAGCACGACGAGGGTTTTTACTGTTATATTTTCAATTGCTGTCGATGATTTCATTTGCTGACCTCTTTGACTGTGACTATGTTATCATAAATAAATGGTAACGGTTATTCGATTTTACGGATGCAATGGTTATACGTATCTGCCAGATAGAGATAATTGCCAACTCGTGAGATACCCCAGCACAAGTTGATTCGGGCAGCAGTGCCAATCCCGTCAGTTGATCCGAATGAATATTGCTTGCCGGCTATTGATGTTACCTCCCCGGTGGCGATCTTCAATTTTCGTATCAGGCCATAATCAATAATATATAGATATGTAGAATCAGCGGTGATGGCCGAAGGATAAAAGAATATCGCCCCGCCCTCTTCTGTTGTTACTTCGCCGGTGGCGATTGATATCTTTCTGATTGCATCATTTTCACGGTCGATTACATAGAGGTTGCCACCGCTTGCAGCAATTCCATAGGGTTCATTAAAGAGCGCTGCGCTCCCGATACCGTCAGCGTATCCGGAAGTCCCTGCGAGTCCGGCAAGGGTGGTAACCTCGCTGGTAGCAATATCGATCTTACGTATTGTGTGATTCATACGTTCAGCCACATACAGGTCTGTGCCGTCATTTGCTATGGAAATCGGGAAATTGAACCTTGCCACGGTTCCGTTTCCATCTGTTGATCCGATTATTCCTGTAGCTCCTGCAATGGTCGTTACCTCCCCGGTAGATATCACGATTTTTCTGATTGTATGGCTGAGGTGCTCTGTAATATAAAGATTGGCGCCAAGAAGTGTTATGGCGGTTGGCCAATTGAACTGTGCCGCGCTTCCGATGCCATCGGTATTCCCTCTTGCGCCTGACTGTCCCGCAAGCGTGGTCACTTCCTCTGATGCAATCGCAATTTTCCTGATCGTGAAGTTTGACGTATCTGCTACGTACAGGTTTTCGTTATCTCCGACTACAGCATGGGGTGATGCAAATCGAGCGGCGCTGCCGATCCCATCCTCTGAGCCATACATGGGAACCATCCCGGCAATCGTGGTCACAGCATTAGTTGCAATTACCATCTTTCGGATGGTACTATTGTTTGTTTCGGTCATGTAGAGGTTGATGCCGTCGCATGAAATACCATACAGGCTGTTGAATTGCGCCTCAGTTCCGATTCCGTCAATTGATCCTGCTTGGCCTCCGGCAACAGTGGTTACCATGAGAGTCGCTATGTCGATTTTACGCATAGTTACTCCAGTATTTACGTAGAGACTTGTTCCATCACAGGCAATTCCGTAGGTATTGGAAAAACGGGCGGCAGTCCCAATACCGTCGGTCGTTCCACGGGAGCCGGCCTGGCCCGCAATGGTTGAGACCTCTCCGGTGGCAATGACAATTTTACGGACAGTGACGTTTTGAGAGTCAGATATATACAGATTTGAACCGTCATTTGTAATATCGATGGGATAATTAAACCTCGCTTCGGTGCCGATTCCGTCTGTTGAGCCTGAAGTTCTGGCCAGCCCGGCAATTGTGTTTACTTCACCTGTGGTTAAATCAATACGGCGTATGGTGTGGTTATTGCCATCGGTGACGTAGAGGTCGGTGCCGATTAAAGTCAAACCTGTTGGACTGTAAAATCGTGCAGCGGTTGCTATCCCATCGGAGGACCCGGAATTGCCGGGACTTCCCGCCAGGAGACTGACCTGTCCAGTAGAGATAACCATCTTGCGAATAGTTTGAGACCCCAGATCAGCTATATACAGATTGGTGCCGTCAGTAATAATACCTCTTGGGGAATTAAACCTGGCGACTGTACCTATGCCGTTTACATATCCTTGTTCGCCCGGCTGTCCTGCAATCGTTGTTACTTCGTTGGTATCTATGTCTACTTTTCTTATGGTATGATTACCTGTGTCCGCAACATAGAGGTTCTCGCCGTCAGCCTCGATATACATTGCATTATAAAATCGCGCATTGCTTCCTATGCCGTCTTCATAGCCGGGACCTCCAATTGTTCCCGCAAAATGACTCACCAGTCCTAATAGATCTGTCTGTACTGTCACAGAGTATTCATTTATGCTGGTGTCCTCAGCCGTCACCGTATACACGACAGGATTCGTAAAGTCATTGGCGGTAACCCCGGTCTGCTGTACCACGCTCTCCACGCTGACGCTCTGGCCGGTAGTGGTGAATTCCGCTATCAGCGCGGTTACATCAGTGCCATACGGTAGAGTCACCGTGATATTCGTATCATTGATGACTCCATTTACCCCATTAATCGAAAACGCCGTAATGTCCTTGTACGGACTCAGCATCCTCACCTGCACCGTGTAATCCTGCGTTGACCCGTCTTCGGCCGTGACCCGGTATACCACCGGGTCGGTGAAGTCGTTTGCCGTCACGCCGCTTTCCTGCTCAAAATCATCAACGGTCACGCCGGTGCCGGTTGTAGTAAATACGGCCACCAGTTCGGTCACGTCCGTGCCCCAGGGTAGCGTCACGGTGATGAAGGGGTAGGCGATCTCGCCATCAACCCCGTTGATTGAAAATGCCGTAATCTCCTTCTCGCGGCTCTGCACGTACACGTTCTGCGTGTCAGTGAGATAAGCGAGGGAGGCGGTCACCACGCCGGGGCCGTGGCAGCCGGTGGTGTCGAGGACGCCGTCCGGGTCCATGACGCCAATGGAGACGTCCGCTGACCAGACCGGGAGGACCGGAATGAAGTTCCCATATCCGTCATGGCCGACCACGTCAAAGGCATACGAGGTGCCTTCGCTGACGGCAAGGTCGCCCGGTATGGTAAGGCCGTTGGTGTCGAGGATCTCGATCGATTCGAGCTCTCCCGCGTAAATATTGACTGACGCTATCGCGCTCTCGCTGTCGAATCCGGCAATGAGCTGGTCAGGCGTACCGGCCGGGGTCCGGGTGACGGCCCGGAGCAGAATGCCCTGGGCAAAGCGGTTGTCGAGCTCAGCGCCGGCGTATGCCATGGTGAAGGTCTCCGGGACAAGGGAGAAGGTCGTGCCGTTGTTGTCCACGCCCTGTACGCGCATGTAGCGCTCGAACCCCGCGGCAATATCAAGGGTCGCCGGGTTGATGGTCATGCTTCCCGGCTGGCAGGTGAGGGTCACGTCGTATCTTCTGGTGCCCGAGGTCCGGACAGAGCCGAGATTGTCGATCGCCTCGACGCGGTACTCTATGTCGTTGCCCGCGCCGATATCGGC
>JAFGJX010000087.1 GCA_016928865.1 Spirochaetota bacterium | reverse complement strand
CCTGCCGTACAGCGGGATTCCCATAACGAGTCTGTCTGCCGGGACGGCGGATACGGCATAGGCGGCCACGCCATTGCACCAGGACAGCGACGCCACCGGACCCGGCGGGCCCGTCTCCCAGTGCTGGTCATAAGCCATGATAAAGACCCGATCGACGATGCCGGCTATAGCAGCGTAATCATACGCCTTTTTGCCGTTTCCGTTCAGCCGCGCGGGCACCGCTGCGCTTAGGATCCGCTCCGGCAGCCGCGCCTTCAGATCCTTAAGAAATGAGATGAAGGCCGCGCCGTCATCCGGCATCAGGGACTCGAAATCCACCTGCACCCCGGCGAAATTCTCCGCGGCAACGGCGATATCGTTGACCAGGTTGTCGCGTATCGCTCCTTTGGTGTCGAGGCAGGAATGGAGCAGCTCGGGGTCATTCAGCTTGAACACAACCAGGTGTATCCGCGGTTTCACGCCCTGCACGGGGAGCGGCGGCGGTGCGACCGCGCCGAAGAGCTTCCCATCCCTGTCCACCGACACGCCGAAATAGAGGAGATCGGTGAAGGGTTCGCTGCCGGTCAACTCCTGCTCCTCGCCCTTCATCAGGTATCCCCAGACCTCGCGGAATTCATAGCGGCGCGGATACCCGTCCGCCGTCAGCCGCACCGGGCCGGCGCAGCCGGTCAAGCCGCCGCACAGGAGCGCGGCGGCCAGGGGAATCGCGATATATCGATACATGCTCTTCATTAATACTGACGGGCTATTCCATAAAACGCAGCTGGATGTGCACCACCTCGGGTACCGATCCGAGTCGCGCCGGCGGCCCCCAGGTGCCGAAGCCGCAGGACACATAGAAGTTGGTCCCGTTGATCACCCGATGGCCCCTGCTCACCTCAAAGATCCGGGAAGTAATGTAGTTAACGGGCCAGAGCTGGCCGTGGTGCGTGTGACCCGAGACCTGGAGGTCAACGCCGCGTCCGGCGACCCGGGAAAGGGCGAACGGCTGGTGGTCCATCAGGATGACAGGACGCGTGGTATCGACCTTCTTGAGGAGCTCCTCCAGCGACAGTCTGCGCCTGCCGGCAAACTGGCCGATGCTCCGGTCCTCGCGACCCACGATGTACACGGCCCCGCCGATCAGGACCGCGCTGTCGCGCAGCATGGTCACGCCATGATCGGAGAGATACCGGCACGCGGCCTCCACCCCGCCGATGTACTCGTGGTTGCCGGTCACGGCAAACGTCCCGTAGCGCGAGCGGATCGTGCGCAGCAGCTCGCCCAGGTTGTTCTCGATCACCGGCCTCAGGTCTTCGTCAACGATATCGCCGGCCAGTAGCACCACGTCGGGCCTGATAACGTTCACCATATCGATCATTTTCTGCAAATGCGAATTTTTAATTACGGTGCCAAGATGCGCATCGGTGACAAGGGCAATGTCAAGGGTCTTAATCCCACCCGCCGATTTCGGAATATCGATGGCGAGCCGGTTGATCCGGGGATGCAGGGTGTTGTAGAACCCGGCCAGTATCGCTATTATCGAGGCCGCGGCAACCGCGGCAGCAGCGATCTGCTTCACCCTGTCATAATGCCCGGACGGGACCGGTACGATGCCGGCGATCCAGTTCACGAGCCTGAGCAGGTCGTATAAAAGCGCGCCCAGGAAGAGGTAGAGCAGGAGCCCGAGCCAGAACGACCCGATCCATATAAGGACCTCGCTAGCGGTGCAGATGGTGAAGCGCTCCAGCACCCTCCCGCCGATGTAGGACAGGGCAAGGAATACAAAGACCACGAGATACGGAACTCGGACCGCGGGGTCCCGGGGGAGCACCTGCCACCCCCTCATACAGACATACCAGTTCACCACGCCCAGCACGGTGAGTACGATGCCGAAAAAAATGACAAAGTTGATCGTCTTCATTTTACAATTACCGTAACGATGAATTCCTTCAGCGGCTTCGAATCCTTTTCCCATCCCCGCACATAGTGAAGCGCCAGGTCTGACTTGCCCGCTGCCGACGCCCTGAACCTGAATTTCTGAATCTCGAGCCCTCCCGGTCTCGCGCCCCCCACCGGCTCCTGTACGGGCTCGCCGTCCGTAACGATGTTGTCATTGCGGGAAACAACCGCCCATCCGTATCCGGTCCCGAGCTGCGCCTCCAGCGACACCGTCAGGATCTGGCCGCTTTTCAACTCCACGGTGGCGCCTGTATCGGCTCCGGTGAGGGTTATGACCGGTTTTCCGGCGCAGGAGCAAAACACCAGGATGACGGTCAGCATCACCAGCCAGGAGCCATACCATAATAATCCCCTGTTTCGCATATGTCCTTCCTTCTCCGCGATCGTCCCGCCGCCGCGGTGTTATTCCATACTGTTTACCACTACCCAGGCCGCGCCATATCCTATGTTGTTGCAGCCGTACCTGATCCAGCAGAAACCCTTCTCACCCCACTCGCTTCCCCAGGAATTCTTGACACGGTATGCCTGCCTGTCGTCGTCCCAGCCGACAATAGTGACAGCGTGATTGATATCCTTCTCGCCGCTGCAATCGACGAATTCATCGAATATGCCGCTCCGGTAGGCCTGGAGAGCCGGCGTTATCTTGACGCAGGCGACGACAGGGCCATAGGTGCACAGGGCCTCCTTCATCTCCCTGACCGAAGGTATGCCGGCGTCCGCTCTGACATATCCCCACGAGACGATTGTATACCTGGACGGGCCTGAAGCGACACAGGTCGATTCCCTGAACAGGTAAGGAACCTGGGTCTCCAGTGGCACACCGTGCTTCAGACAGTACTCGAACACAGGCCCGTACCAGCCGCCCTGGCATGTCCCCGCCTTGCTCTTGACATACACCACACGGCCTCCGCGGGATACCGGCTGCTCGGATACGGCGCAGTCCAGGATATGCTGCTCTGACAGGTCCACGCTCCAGTTTTTCCTGATCATGAAATTCGCCTCCATCGCTGCCAGGGAAGAAAATGCCCAGCAGCTCCCGCATATCCCCTGCAGCTTTGCCGGCGAAACCGCGTTTCTGCCAGCCCAGTCAAACGCGCCGGAATCGGGAGAGGGCGCATTATCAATGTCCGTGCGCATCAACTCTTCCGCCTGTTCATCTTTTTTCTTCCTTTCTTCCCCGGCGGCGGGCTCATTCTTTTTTATCTCCTTCTCTTCCGCTTCATCTTTTATTGCGCGTTCATCATCGCCCATCTCTTCGCAATAATCACAGCCGCGTTTCCCCTTTTTCCGGAACCGTTCGCCGCCATCGCTCTCTTTGTGGAGGTGTTCGCGGTACTTCTTCATGAATTCATTCCATAACCTTTTTCCCAGCTCTGACTGAACCTTCGCGTCCTTCTCTATGTTTCGGGGAACCTGTATCCCGGTAATATCGGAGATCTTATACTTCATCATTTCGTTAATTCCAACAACGAAATGCATGTTCTTTTCTTTAATATTTTTCTGTATTTCAGCAAGCATCTGTTTCATCTCTTCAGGGCTGCGGACAAGTTCCTCCTTTTTATCCCTGTAGCGCTGCAATATCACATCTTTTTTATTCTCGATGTCAGTCTGTACCATCAGTACGCCCGGTGCCGGAAGGGGCGGCGTTCCGTTCCATGCCGCGTCGCCCGGCATCAGCGCAAGCGCGAGTGCGGCTACGCATCCACACAATATACGATACCCCGCTGAAGATTCTCGTATCATGACGCCTCCACTTTATGAAGCGCAAGGTCTCTTCCCGGCATAAACAGACGCCTTCCTCCATGCAAGGCAAGGCATCATGCGTCCTTATATAATACAATCCGGGCGGTGCAAACATTTTTTTGCACACCGGGCGGTTTTTTGCCCACTGTGGAGATGCGCCAGAATCTCAGGGATTTGACTGCAGTAACGAGGGATAAGTTTGGGGTTTTTGCAGGGATACCCCCCTGGCGTAAACGGGCTAAACTCGTGGGGTCAGAGCAACTCATTGGACGATAGTTATCGGTAATTTCCGGGGTCTGAGTAACTCGCGGACCGATAGTTATCGGTAAGCGCTACTTTTTCGGCACAGCCGCAAGTTCGGGGACTTTTTTTATCTGCCGGATGAGCGCTTTCGTGCGAAGCTCACGCCCCTTCCCGTTAAGATGAAAAATATTGTCATAGAACAGATCCGCGGGATACATGAAGTCAGTGGGCAGTCCTATGATGGGGATCTTCACCCTGTTTACCAAGTCCTTATACAATTTTCCCAGGGCCTTCATCTGTTTGTCCCGGTCCTGTATCAGCAGGGGCGAAAAAGAAAGGTAGATACGGATCCCCCTGGGGGTCCACTCGTCATAGAATTCGTTATAGAGCCTGAGAACGCCATCACTCACCTTCTCCGGCATTGGACGCTCGGGCGCCAGGAGTTTCGGCTGCGGGAGCTTCAGGTGCGCCACGTTGTCTCCATGCTCGTTGAAAGCCGAACGCATGAAGGCCATGTCGTCCCCCGCGGAAGAGAAGGCGCCCTGGAGGCGCCGCTGGAAAGCCAGCGGAACCGCGACGATAAAATTATACAGGCTGCCAGCCGAATAATACCGGATGATGCCCGGATTGAAAATAGTTATCTCAACCAGGGTATTCGCGCCGCTTCCGTCGAAAAAGTAGTTCTGATAATCTATAATAATGATTACGACATCACCCCGCTTCAGGTGCGGCTTCAACTCATCCATGTAGTAATTGAGCCCCAACCCCCCGTGGAGCCCCATGTTGACGACGTTATAACCGGTCGCCCTCTCGACCATTGCGCTGTCGAGGCCGAAGGCGAGATTGGAATCACCGACGAATATCATTCGCGGCTGCTGGGTTGATGCCAGGATCCGGTGCTTGTCGATGGTCGCGGCGAGATACTTGTTCTGGTCCACCGGCTGCAGGTAGATTACCGCGAATATGGTAAAGATCGCGAGCGAAACCAGTATGGCCGATTTGTAGATTAATTTCATCATTGCCCGCTTCCTCAGAACCTGAAATACTCGAATCCACCTGTCTGGCGCATGCCCGCGAAGATAGACATCACCATGAGGTAGTAAACGAGCCATCGCACAAGGAGTGGCTTGGACTTGATGATCGCGCGCACGCTACCCCGGTGCTCCTGTATGTTGTGGACAATAAGGAGAAAAAGTATCAGCATGAGCGAGATCATGAAATCAAGCGGCTTCGTTGGAAGAAATAGATGCAGAACGTTCGTTCCGGGGAAATGGGTCAGGATATACCAGGCATCCGACATGCTCTTGGCCCTGAAGAACACGGCGCCGAGCGCAAACAGGTTGAAGGTGGCGAACATCATCCAGAATCGCTTCATTTTCCCCAGAAAGGCCTGGTACGGCGTTCCCCGCATCTTCATAATGCCAAGCGCGAGAAAGCAGAGGAATCCGGTTCCCGCCGCGATCCTGCCGCCGGTGCCGGCGATTCCCACCCTGTTGCCTCCAGCGGCCACCAGGGCCATCACCGTGCCGATGCCGAACAGCACTCCCGCGGGTATCGCGGCCATGAAGCCGAAAAGCGCCTCGCGCGCCCGGTCCCGTATATTCTGTGTTTTACCGCTCACCGCTATCATGATGCCGTTCATGGCCCCCCAGGTTACGAAGGTCCACTGCGACCCGTGCCACAGTCCGCTCATCGTAAAAACAAATATGATGTTAAAATACCACCGCGCCTGCGAGACCCGGCTCCCGCCCAGCGGGATGTACAGATAGTCCCGTATCCATGATATGAGCGACATATGCCACCGCCGCCACAACTCCCGTATCGATACCGCAAGAAACGGCCTGCGGAAATTGGGAAGGAGCCTGTACCCCATCACCAGCGCGGTACCGATGGCGATATCGGTATAGCCGGAAAAATCGCAGAAGATCTGAAACAGATAAAAATACGTTGCAACAAGGAGAGGCAGGCCCTTGAGGGCGCCGAACTCTCCGTAGGTCACGCCGATGCTCCCGTACACCAGGTTGACATATACGCCCAGCCGGTCGGCGATGACCAGCTTCTGGAAAAAGCCCCAGGCCATGAGCAGGAGCCCACTGACAACGCGGTCGTAATTGAACTCGGTCTTTTCATAGAACTGGGGAAGGAGCGTTGTCGAACGCTCTATCGGGCCGGAAAGAATCACGGGAAAGAAGCTCACGTACAGTGCGAATTTTCCGAAATTACGCTCCGCCGGGCGCGTGCCCCGGTACACGTCGATGGTGTAGCTGAGGGCCTGAAACGTATAAAAGGAAATCCCCACGGGCATGAGAAGTGTGAATGAGGGCACGTTGTAGCTCATGCCGAGTATTTCGAACAGGTCCCTGATGCTGTTGTTGAAAAAGTTGTAATACTTGAACACAAAGAGGATCGACAGATTCGCCACGAGGCTGAATATAGCGAGCATTTTTTTCCGGCCCTGCGGACGACCATCCATTATAAACCCGGTGCCGTACACGATGGTTGTCGTGGTTACCAGGAGGAGCGCGTACTTCGGATCCCAGGACATGTAAAAAAAATAGCTCGCTCCGAGAAGGAACATCCACCGGAACCGCCGCGGGAGCGCGAAGAATATCGCTACGACCGTTATGAAGAACAGGATATATTTAATTGATATAAAAAACATGGCGCCACTGTCAATAAAATCTTAAAAGCACTACATATTTGGCGGGTATAATGTCAATTAAAAAAAATGATCCATGGCGCGCTCATTTCGGCCGAGACAGGAGAATCCCCGCGCAGAGAAGCTCCACCTCGTGCTTTATACCGAGATATCCCCGGTATTTACGCAGGAGCGCCTCGCGTTCAGCACGGGCGAGATCGATCTGGTTTTTCGTGCGGGTGATGACGCCCTTCATGTTCCTCCCGTACCATTTGAACTGCGCATCGAGGAGACCGAGCTTCTCCTCGAGCTCGGCGATCCTGCTGTCGTAGGATTCACGGATCCTGTCCAGCTCCGGGTCTATACCGATATCCAGGCATTCTTCCATTGCCGCCTTGCGCGCCGCAATCCGCGCGTCAAGCCGTTCAAGGGCGCGTGAAAAATAGCGGTTGGCGTCTGCGGCGACTGCCGCCGTCCGCGGATCAGGCCCTGGCGGCGGAGCGCTGAAATCCTGCGCGCAGAGATCGGACTCGATCGCGTCAAGGTCGACGCCCTCTCCATCGCCCTCCCGCACCACTGCCACGGGGATGATTTCACGGGTCTCGGTGACGGTTTTAAATGACGCCAGGAAATAGAAGGCCATGCCTTCGATCGGACGGTCCGATCTCAAATACCTGATGCCCGTAAGCCCGCCAAAGCCCCGCTCACGGCAGGAGGCCGCGAGACGGTCAATCACCGGATGTCCGAAGGCGAGGAACTCGAGCTGCTCGTTTTCAAGCGCCGTGCCGCTGTCGAACGTCCCAAGACGGGCGGCGCCCTCGCCGTCATCGCGCGCGACCCGGTACAGCCCGCCGCCCTCGTGTAAAAGAAAACGGGATATTGATACGTCTTCTCGCATGAGCGCGTCCGCGAAGCGCTCGATCCGGCGGTTCGAAAATTTACGGTCCTTCATGGTGATGCGGTAGTATTCATCGTAATTAAAATCGATACGGTCAGCAACGGCCAGATCAGAAATCTTTTCGTACTCGCGCCGGGCGGTCTCGATGCGGCGTTCCACCTCGTCAGCGAGCGACGGCCCGCTCCTGAGGCCGGCCGCCATCTCCATGAAGAGCGCGCCCAGCTTCAGCTCATCCTCCATCTTTCCCAAGAGGACGTCAGGTGCGCCGATCGACTCCTCGAAAAGGCGCAGCTTGTTATTGAGTATCTCGAGGACCCGCTCCGCAACCGTGTCCTTCGTGGAAAAGTTATAGATGAAAACATCGTCCGCCTGCCCAAAACGGTGAAGCCTTCCGATCCGCTGCTCGATTTTGAGGGGCGACCAGGGCAGGTCGTAATTCACGAGAATGTTGCAGAACTGCATGTTCCGCCCCTCGCCGCCCGCCTCGGTGGAGACAAGCACCTCCGCCTCCTCCCTGAACCGGGCCATGGCGCGCTCCTTCTCATCGCGGGTCATGGAGCCGTGGAATACTTCGACATCATACCGGTGCAGCGCCTCGCACAGGTATTCCTGCGTCGTCCTGAACTGGGTGAAGATGAGGAACTTCCCGCACCCCTTCTTCTTCAGATCGCCGAGCAGGCGCGCGAGCTTCTCCGCCTTCTTGTTCACCCGTATCGACTTCGACATCAGGACAAGGCGGCGCAGCGTACCGATCTCCTTCCGCATCTCGGCGATCGTTTTATTCGAGGCAAAGCAGACGAGGTCGTCCACGTCATCCACGTCGTCGATCAGCTCCGGCTCTTCGATGGCGGACTCCCGGTCGATACGCCGCTCGAGCTCCGCGCGGTCCGCCAGCTCCTCCAGCCGGCGCATGCGGCGCTCCAGCGCGCACCCCAGGGCGCGGGTGGATGAATCAAGGAGCTTCTGGAAAATCGTCATGACAAAGCCGACGGCCCGGTTTTCGCTCTGCATGGCGCGGTTGAACTCCTCCGCAACGTACCTGGTGGTCTCCTCGTAGAGGGCGCGCTCGTCGGGGTAGAGATCAAAACGCACGGTACGCGCGCACCGCCTGGTGAACCCACCCACCTCGAGCTTGGTCCGGCGTATCAGCACCGGAGCGATTTTTTTGCGAAGAAGCGAAAGGTCCGCGGCATCAGAACAGAAATCGTTATAGTACGACTGAAAGGGACCGAGGATGTTCCGGTCTAAAAGCGCGATGAGAAAATAGAGCTCGTCAAGGTTCCCCCGAAACGGAGTAGCGGTAAGCAGGAGGAGCGCCCGCGCCCGGCCCGCGATCACCTGGGCGGCTTCATACGCGAGCGTAGCCCGCTTTGCGTCACGCCGCAGCCGGTGCGCCTCGTCAAAGATGACCGCGTCCCAGGAGGCGCTTTGCAGTAGCTTCTGGTTCCGCCGCCCCTTGATGAAATCGAGCGAGCAGATCGTCTTCTCATGCGCCTCCCACGGGTTTGCGTCATAGCGCGCCGAGAGCACGCTGCGCATCTCCTTGCGGTCCATAATGACGTACCGGTCGTTAAACTTGCTCTGCATCTCGTTCTGCCACTGATACATGAGCGATGCCGGGCATACGATGAGAACGCGCCGGAAGCGGTGCCGGTATTCGAGCTCCTTGGCAACAAGCCCCGCCTCTATCGTTTTCCCCAGACCAACCTCATCGGCGATAAGGAAGCGGTGGTTCAGGGCGCTCATGACCCGGTGGGCGCACGCAACCTGGTGCGCCAGTATCCTTGTCCGGGAATTCGAAAGCGAAAGCATCTTGTTATGCGAATAGGCGAGCTGGAGCGAATACGCCTCCACGCGAAGCAGGAACCGGAGATTATATTCCGGGACCGCCGATTGCATGCTTTCAAGAACGAGTTCCGCACCGGGTAGGCTTTCGCAGAGCCCTTTCCCGGTTTCTGGCGCCGGAGCGCTAAAAAGGTCGGGGCCGTCCCCGACCTCATCGGAAAAGATATCACCCATCACTGAATCCCCTGTTGGAGCCACCCTGTATCGCCGGATTTTTTTTTCAGATAGGCTGTAAAAAATCCCCCCGTGCCCCGAGGGGGGATAAATATACTTTATCAAAAGGAGGTATTGAACTATTGCTAAGCGACATAATACCAGATAGATAAAAAATTTCAACAACTTTTTGATAGAAATTATATTTATTACCGCCAGGATTGCCCTCATTTGATTCAAGTGCCGCCCGAAGGCATCGAACTCGCGGGATTTTTTTCCTTTGCCCTTGACGATTCACTTGAAAACGAGTATATTATAATTGGTCGGACCACCCGACCAATAGAGGAGACTTATAAATGACCGCCCTCAACCCGCTCCAAAAAACCAGGCTGCATGAAGGGATTGTCGCGCAGCTCCAGGAAAAGATCCTGTCCGGCACATACCGCGAGGGGGACAGGCTACCGGCCGAGCGCGACCTTGCCGATAGCCTTGACGTCAACAGGTCAACGGTCCGGGAAGCCATCAAGAAGCTCGAGATGCTCGGGCTTGTCGAAATCCGCCACGGCGACGGTGTGTATGTAAAGAACTACCTCGACAGCGGGAACATGGACCTCCTGCGCGCTCTGATAACGGCCGGTGATGGGATTAATGTAGGGATACTGAAAGGCCTTCTTGATCTTCGGCGCCTCATCCTGCCGGACGTTGCCTACCAGGCGGCCCTGAACAGGACCAACGCGGACCTGGAAGAGATGGAGCGCGTCATCCATGACGACAGCATCCCCCTGAATGACCGGGACATGATACTCTACCGGCTCATCGCGCGTGCGAGCAGGAACGTTCCCTTTCTCATCGTGCTGAATTTTTTCAACAACAGCGGCCTGGTCGCGCAGCTGCTGACCTACTATTTCTCTGACCGGTCCAACATCAGACGCACCCTCCGCTTCTACGACGAAATATACGGGGCGATACGGGGACGGGAAACGGAAAAGGCCAGGAAGATCATGCATGACCTCCTTGTCTTCGCCGAGCGCAAGACGATCCAGTATCTCACAGAACATCAGGAGAGAGGCAATAAACAATGAAACGGTTTATCGAGCAGTACGGCGGCGAGAACTTTGATATCGCAATAATAGGCGGCGGGATCACGGGCGCCGCGGTCGCGTATGATGCGGCGAGAAGGGGCTTCTCCGTGGCCCTTCTCGAAAAGGGCGATTTCGGCGCGGCCACATCGTCCGCGACATCAAAGCTGATACACGGCGGCCTGCGCTACCTGGCCAACGGCGAAGTGGCGCTGGTGCGGGAGTCCCTGCGCGAGAGGCGGATCATGGAAAACATAGCGCCGAACCTCGTGCACCCCCTTCCCTCCCTGATCGCGACCTATGCCGGTCAGGGCCTCATGAACAGCCGGCAGGTGATGAGGGCCGGCATGATTCTCTACGATATTCTCTCGTTCGACAAGGGGAGAACCAGGGACGCGGCCAAGAGGCTTCCGAACCACCGGTCGATGTCGCGGAAAGAGGTGCTCGCCGCAGAAGGGAGCGTGCGCCCTGCACAGCTGAACGGCGGGTTTGTGTACTATGACTGCCTGAGTTCCTTCCCGGAGCGGCTCACCCTCGCCTTTATTAAATCGGCGGCGCACCACGGCGCCCGGGTCGCGAACTACGCCCGGGTCGATGATTTCATGGTCGAGGGGAAAAGCGTCAGGGGCCTCGTTATAACGGACGAGCTGACCGGCGCCGGGCTGAAGGTCACGGCGTCGCTGGTCATAAACTGCGCCGGGCCCTGGGCCGACATCCTCCTGGCAAAGGCGCTCCACCGCGAGACCGCGCGCCAGATTACCCGCTCCGAAGGGATCCATATCATTACCGATAAAACGGTCAACAGCCACATGGTGGGGCTGAGGACCACGCGGGGCAGGCACATCTTCTTCGTGCCCTGGCGGGGCCACACCCTGATCGGCACCACGGACAAGGAGTACACCGGCACCCCGGACGGATACCGCGTGTCGCGGCAGAGCATAGTCGAGCTGATAGACGAGGTGAACGAGTCATTTGGCAGCGGCACGCTCGGATACGGCGACGTGCGCCACGCCTATGGGGGACTCCGCCCCCTGGTCGAGACGCAGACCGAGGGCACGTACAGCTCGTCGCGCCGCTACGAAATTTACGACAACGCGGCAGACGGGCTTGAAGGTTTGATAACGGTCGAGGGCGGGAAATACACCACCAGCAGGAACCTCGCGGAGAAGGTGATGGCAGAGGTCAGGAAAAAATCAGGCCGGAAAATGATGCAATGCACTACCGCGGCCGGATTCCTGAAGGGATGCGAGATCGCCGACATGGAGGCCTTCGCATCGGCGCTCCGTTCTGAGCAGGTCCTCGCGCCGCAGACGATGACCTATCTCGGCATGGCCTACGGGAGCGATTTCCGCCAGGTCTGCGGCATCGCGAAGGACGACGCGGCACTCGGCCGGCCCCTCAATGATGACGGCGAAATCCTGGCCCAGGTTGCCTATGCGGCACGCCACGAAATGGCCCGCACCCTTCCGGACATCATGCTCCGGCGAACCGGGCTCGGCACCCTCGGCCATCCCGGCAATGACATCATCAAGAAAGCGGCGGAAACCGCCGCATCAGAGCTCAAGTGGGACAGCGCGAAAACAGAGGCGGAGATCAAGAAAGTCTCCGCGCTCCTGACGCTGCCCGTGCAATAAGACGTGATGGAGCCGCACGAGGCCTCCGGCCAGCCCACACAATCAACAGAGGAGAGAAAATCCATGACGAAACATACAGAATTTATACCGGACTGGACCGAGACCGCGCCGCCGAAAGGCTCGTACCGCTCGATATTCAAATGGGGCGCTCCTGACGCGTTCAAGCACCCGAGCGACGCCTGGTACCACATGATGAAGGAAGAGTTCGGCATGACCGATGCTGATTTCAAGACAAAGAAGCAGGAGGGACTCGATCAGGTCGCGGTCGTACAGAAAGTCAGGATCGGCCAAGCCGACATCAGGGCTTTCGCGGCGATCGTCGGAAAGGAGAACGTCGCGCTGGACGGGTACAGCCGTCTGCGTTACAGCCGCGGCAAAACCATGGAGGAAGCGGCCGAGCTCCGCAGCGGAAAAATCGGGAACGTCACCGACGTAGTGCTCCACCCGCGGTCGAAGGAGGACGTGAAAAAAATCGTCGCCCGCTGCAACAAGAGGAAGATACCGGTCTATGCCTACGGCGGCGGCTCGTCCGTGACGCTGGGTTTCAAGCCCGCGCGCGGCGGAGTGACCCTCGTGCTGCAGACCCACATGAACCGCCTCCTTGATATTAATGAAACGAACCAGACCGCGCGCGTCCAGCCCGGTATGCTCGGTCCGGACTACGAGAAGGCGCTGAACGAGGCGCGGGCCCGGTACGGCACGAAGCACGCCTACACCTGCGGCCACTTTCCCCAGTCCTTCGAATACTCATCGGTCGGCGGATGGGTGGTGACGCTCGGCTCCGGCCAGGCCTCGACCTATTACGGCGACGCATATCATATCATGCTGAGCGGCGAGTATGTGACCCCGGCCGGCGATATCAGGACGCTCGACTACCCCGGCACCGCCACCGGCCCCAAGGTGAACGACATTATGAAGGGAAGCGAGGGCGCGTTCGGCATCCTGGTCGAGGTGACGATGCGCATCTTCCGGTACATGCCCGAAAACCGGCGGTATTTCGGCTACATGTTCCCCACGTGGGAGGCCGCGGTCAATGCGAGCCGCGAGATAATGCAGGGGGAATTCGGCAAGCCCGCGGTCTATCGCATCTCCGACCCGGAGGAGACCGAGGTGGGACTCAAGCTCTACGGCGTGGCGGGCACACCGGCCGACACCTTCATGCGTCTCAGGGGGTTCCGGCCGATGGAGCGCTGCCTCCTCCTCGGTACGGCCGAGGGCGAGCGAAGATACGCGCGGCACGTGAAGCGGATGATCGGGAGGATATGCAGGCGCCACGGCGCCATGTCCCTTACCGGGTTCGCGGCGAAGAAATGGGAGAAGACCCGGTACCTGGAGCCGTACATGCGGGAGGACCTGAATGATTACGGCATCGTCATCGACACGCTCGAATCCGCGGTGACATGGGACAATCTGCATCGCCTGCACAAGGGAGTCAGGGAATTCGTCAGGAAGCGGCCCGGCACCATCTGCATGACCCATGCGTCGCATTTCTACCCGCAGGGCACGAATCTCTATTTCATCTATATCATGAAGATGGAAAGCGTCAGGTCATACCTCGCGTTCCAGCAGGGGGTGATCAACGCGATAACGAAAAACGGCGGATCGCCGAGCCATCATCACGGCATGGGACGGATGCTTGCGCCCTGGCTCGAGCCGCACCTCGGGAAAAGCCAGATGGCGGTGCTCAGGACGCTTAAAAAGCACTTTGATCCGAATAATATCATGAACCCGGGCGGTACGCTCGGGCTGGGTTGATATTCTCCTCAATCCTTCCGCCGGGGACTTTATCAACCTGAAAATTCTTATGACCCCCATGGGGATATTGGGGGTTGAAAGGAGTGTTCACCATGAAAGCCAAGAAGACCTCCAGCGAACTTATCTTATCAATCGACGCCGGCACCCAGTCGATACGGGCGGCGCTGGTCGATACCGGCGGGAACATCGTGGATATCGTGAAGACGAATATCGTGCCCTATTACGCAGACCACCCGGGATGGGCCGAGCAGCGGCCGGACTACTACTGGCGCAAGCTCTGCGAATCATGCAATGGAGTTCTCAAGAAGTCCGGGCGGGCGAAAGAGCGGATAGCGGCCGTCACCCTGACCACCCAGCGCGCCACCGTGATCAACCTCGGCGCGGACGGCAGGCCCCTCCGGCCGGCAATCACCTGGCTCGACCAGAGAAAGGCGGACGCGAAGGGCATCATCCCGGCACCTGCCAGGCCGCTGCTCAGAGTGGCCGGTCTGCTCAACCTGCTGCAGGATGCGGTGGAAAACTGCGAGGCAAACTGGATTCGTCAGCACCAGCCCGAAATCTGGGAGAAGACTCACAAGTACCTGCTCCTCTCCGGATTTTTCACCTACATGCTCACGGGAGAGTACGCTGACTCCACCGGAAACAACGTCGGCTACCTGCCGTTCAACAGCAAGACATACCAGTGGGCCGGGGCGTACGATATCAAGCGGCGTCTCTTCCCGGTGGAGCAGGAGAAGCTTCCGCGCCTTGTGAAGCCGTCTGACGAACTGGGGCGCATCACCCGTCGCGCGGCGAAGGAGACCGGCATACCGGAAGGCCTGCCGGTCTTTGCAGCCGGCACAGACAAGGGATGCGAGATTCTCGGCGCCGGCTGTCTCACTCCGGATATCGGCTGTCTGAGCTTCGGGACCATAGCCACGTACAACACGTTCAGCGACCGCTATATCGAACTCCAGCCAATGATGCCGCCCTACCCCGCCGCAATGCCGGATGCATATTACACAGAGGTGATGGTGTACCGCGGGTTCTGGATGGTGAGCTGGTTCAGGGAGGAGTTCGGTCTCAGGGAAAAGGAGATTGCGGCGAAAAAGAATGTGGCTCCCGAAAAGCTCTTTGACGACCTCATCAGGGACACGCCGGCCGGATCGATGGGGCTCGTGCTCCAGCCATACTGGTCGTCGGGGACCACGGCTGCCTCCTACGCAAAGGGATCGATCATCGGATTCGGCGACGTGCACAACCGCGCCTATCTCTATCGCGCGATCCTCGAGGGGCTTGTGTATGCGCTGAGGGAAGGGTCGGAATTCACGATGAAAAAGACGAAGACGCCGATCTCGCGCCTCCGGGTCTCGGGCGGGGGCTCCCAGAGCGACATGGCGGTGCGCATAACCGCCGACGTCTTTGGCCTCCCGGCGGAGCGGCCCCACACCTACGAGACATCGGCACTGGGAGCGGCCATCAACGCAGCCGTGGGACTGAAGCTGTATCCCGACTTCCCGGCTGCGGTGAAGGCCATGACGCGCCTCCGGGACGTGTTCGAGCCGGTGCCGGAAAACCACCGGCTCTACGACAAACTCTACCGTGAGGTATACCTTGGCGTATATCCGCGTTTGAAGCCGCTTTTCAAAAAGATCCGCGAGGTCACCGGATACCCGGAGTAATCACACGTCCTTTGCCAGGACCGCCGCACCGATGGCGCCCATCACCTGCGCGTGCTCTGACACCTCGATCGCCATGCCGAGTTTCTTTTCGAGCGCCTTCACAACGCCGATATTCCTGGCCACGCCGCCGGTCATCATGAGGGGGGAGCGCACGCCCACGCGGTTTGCCATGGCAGCTATCCGCATCGCGATCGATTCGTGGATCCCGGCGATGATGTTCTCGCGCGACTCGCCATGGGAGATATGCGAGATGACCTCGGACTCGGCGAAGACCGTGCAGACGCTCGATATCTTCCCCGGTTTTTCAGCCATGAGGGAGATGTCTCCAAACTCCTCCAGGTCGACCTGCAGGGCGCGGGCCATCACCTCGAGGAAGCGACCGGTGCCCGCGGCGCACTTGTCGTTCATCACGAAGTCTTTCACCCTGCCGTTCTCATCGATAACGATCGACTTTGAGTCCTGCCCGCCGATATCTATTATTGAACGGATGTGCGGCGCGCAGAAATGGGCCCCCGCGGCGTGGCAGGTGATCTCCGTGATTGATTTGTGCGCCACCCCGACGCTCGCCCTGCCGTAGCCGGTTGAGACGATCCTGTCCGTGGCGGAAAATTCCAGACCCAGCTCGTCCAGAAGCTCGTCGGTAACATGGCGCCACGCCTTCTCAATGTTGTAGCCGGTAAAGCCCACCCGCGCGCCGAGGAGCGTTCCGTCTTTCATGAGCGCCGCCTTAGTGGTGATTGAACCGATATCAATGCCGAGTGTGATCATTTATTCTCCACGGTGAAGGCTGTTAAATGGTTTTTGAATACAATATGCGATGGTTGTTATTAAAACTGATTTTGCAAGCAATTTATTCGCAGGGTCAGAGCAACGCCCGGCCGATAGTTATCGGTAACTCCTCCGGGGCAGGCTCATGCTGTCTTAATACATCTAATCATGTGATTAGTAACGATAACTATTGTAATAATTGTTTACATCGGGGTCAGAGTAAAATTCTTTATATATACCGATAGTTATCGGTAAATGGACCTCAGGACTTATAAATCTCCACGCCGTAGGTCTTTACCCAGTGCTTTTTCAGCACCTCTTTCGCATCCTGAATTTTATCCACATCAAGTATCAGGATGGCCTCATCCCCCTTGAGATATATGAAGGGATACATGGCATCAATATTGACCTTTGCCTCGATAAGAGGGCGGAGAATGGCGTTCAGGCCACCCGGATGATCGGGCGCGGCCACAGCAATGACCTCTTTCGTGGTGACCTTGAAGCGGTTCATCTCCAGCACCTTCACGGCCCTTTCCGGGTCGTCCACTATCATATGCACCTGCACCGGTGTCAGGTCGGTTGCCGCCATGATGGCCTTGATGTTTATCTGCTCTTTCTCGAGGATCGAGCTTGCCCGGTAGAGAGTGCCCGGGGCGTTTTCAACCGCTATTGAAACCTGGGTTACTGACATTGGACGCATCCTTTAATTGTACTGAATTAGGTGAACGGAAACCCGTCGTATCCCGCCTGAACCGCCTTGACACTCGATTCGGCGAGCTTCTTTTTAGAGCCCATCATCATTTCAATGCTCTTGTATATCGTTTCTATCTTGATTATATCCGTCATTTTGACCAGGGCCCCCAGCATGACCATGTTGGCGGACCGCTCGCTGCCGAGCTCGCGACCCAGCCGATTCACCGGGGCCGGGAATATTTCGATATCACCCCGCTCGGGAACATAATCGACGAGATCGGCGTTATACAGGAGCT
This sequence comes from Spirochaetota bacterium, assembly GCA_016928865.1. Lineage (GTDB taxonomy): Bacteria > Spirochaetota > UBA4802 > UBA4802 > UBA5550 > RBG-16-49-21. The sequence goes on along the minus strand of JAFGJX010000087.1, from coordinate 8,958 downwards.
GGCCGCCTGCCTCCAGCCTGCTGATGAACGCCATGAGCGACGGTTGATTCATTGCAACGAGAATGTCCGGTGTCGACGCAACCGGCGACGCGACCTCTTCATCCGATATGCAGAGCGTGCAGTTGGCCGTCCCGCCGCGCATGGCCGCGCCATACGAGGGCAGGTAGGTCACGAAGTAATCGTCAATCATTGCCGCATTCCCGAGCATATTGCCGATGGTCAGGACGCCCTGCCCTCCGGATCCGGCAGCTAAAACTTTAACCAGCATATTATTCCTTCTTGCTCCTCTTGTCGGTCAGCACCCCGATCGGATATTCCGTCGTCATCACCTCGGTAATCCACTTGAACGAATCAACGGGCGTAAGCTTCCAGTTCGTCGGGCAGGGAGAGAGCACTTCAACTATCGAATAGCCGAGTCCGTCCACCTGGGTCTGAAAGGCGTTGGCAATGGCCTTCCTGGTTTTCCTGATGCCCGCCGGCCCGTCCACGGCGACCCGTTCCGCGTAGGCGACGCCGGGAAACTGCGCCACCACATCGGTGATATGGACCGGGTAACCGTCGTATTTCGGGTCCCGCCCGGCGGGAGTGGTGGTTGTCTTCATGTCGATGAGCGTGGTGGGAGCGAGCTGTCCGCCGGTCATGCCGTACACGGCATTATTTATAAAGATGACGGTGATGTTTTCACCGCGGTTTGCCGAGTGTATGGTCTCAGCGGTCCCGATTGCTGAGAGGTCCCCATCACCCTGGTAGGTGAACACGAATAAGTCGGGCCGCGAGCGCTTGACGCCGGTGGCGATGGCCGTGCCGCGGCCGTGCGCCGATTCGATCACGTCAAAATCAAAGTAGAGATAGGCAAGCACCGCGCACCCCGCGGGGTTCACGCAGATGGCGCGCTTGCCCAGGTCCATCTCCTCAAGGACTTCAGCGACGAGGCGGTGGACGATGCCGTGGCCGCACCCGGGGCAGTAGTGGGTGACCACGTCCTTTTTGTAATACCGGGGCCATGGATTTTTCAGTTTCATTTTTCCTTCTTCACCGTTTTCTGGTATTCGCGGTAGATTATCCTGGCAAACTCAATCGGCGTGGGCACCGTGCCCCCCGGCCTGCCGTGGAACGTTATATCCGCCTTTCCTTCGAGAGCTATCTGCACATCCTCCAGCATCTGACCGGTGCTCATTTCGAACACGACAAACTGCCTGACGCGACTCGCCAGGTTGTTCAGAAGCTTTTTGGGAAAGGGCCACAGGGATATGGGACGAATCATGCCCGCGCGCACGCCATCCTTGCGGACCCGCTTGATGGCGCCCTTGGCGATGCGCGCCGTCGTGCCGTATGCGATGACAACGATCTCGGCATCATCGATCATGTATTCTTCATATTTAACTTCATTCTTCTCTATCTCTTCATACTTGCGCACCAGCTTCCAGTTGTGCCGCTCCATCTCCAGCGCGTCGAGAATGAGTGAACAGAGGTAGCGGCTCGGGCCATCGCCCCGCCCCTTCAGCGCCCATTCCTTTTCGGGGAAATCGGTAACAGGCTCGGAAAATACGACCGGCTCCTTCATCTGACCCATCATCCCGTCCGAAAGGAGCATCACCGGCGTCCGGTATCTGTCCGCAACATTGAACGCGTGCGCCGTGAGATCGGCGATCTCCTGCACCGAGGCGGGAGCGAACACCGGTGTGCGGTAATCGCCGTGCCCGCCGCCGCGCGTTGCCTGAAAGTAGTCGCCCTGCGCCGGCGCGATATTGCCCAGCCCCGGGCCCCCGCGCATCACATTGACAATGACCGCGGGGAGCTCGAACCCGGCGAGGAAGGATATCCCTTCCTGCTTCAGGCTGATCCCCGGGCTTGACGAGGAGGTCATGGCCCTGGTGCCGGTGGCGGCCGCACCGATCACCATGTTGATGGCCGCGGTCTCGCTCTCCGATTGGATGAAGACGCCACCCGCTTTACGCATGTGATTGGCCATATATTCGCCCAGCTCGTTCTGCGGGGTGATCGGATAGCCGAAATAGCAGCGGCAGCCGGCCCGTATCGCGGATTCGGCAAAGGTGTGGTTTCCGCTCATAAAGACTTTATTCATCATACACCTCGATAACGACCTCGGGGCATACCAGGGTGCAGATCATGCACCCCGAGCACTGGGCGGTGTCGTCCGGCTCGGCATAGTGATAGCCCGCCTTGTTCAGGTGCTCCGATTCTTTGAGGACCTTTTTCGTACAATAGGCTATGCAGAGCCCGCACCCCTTGCACATGTCATAATTTATCTTTACCGTATGCTTTACCGCTGTTTTATTCATGGTTTGATAGATTATACCCTCTTGAAAGTTAGAGCCCACCTTATAAAATGCCCTTTTTTTTTCAATAAGAAATTTTATTCATATATAACACTCCGAATTCAGCAGGCCATGTTATGTCCGATCGGATGCCGCGATGATCGGCGTTAAGCGGATATCGGGATCATGGCATATGCAGGGTGATAAGAGAGCCAGACCCGTCAGAATAATCGATTATTTTATGAAAATATTTGCCCCATCCCCGATTTTCCGGTATTATTGACAGGATTGCCCGAAGAGATGACACATGACCAGATTATACATTACACTCATTGTACTGATGACAGCGCTGACACTTTCATTATCATGCGCCGACAACGCTGATACCGGTTCCGGAGGCACGCTTGCATTTTTCCTTTCATCGCGATGCTATTACATGGGCCTGACGCCCTTCCCCTATGACATTTCGGGCATGGATAAGATCGAATACGTGTATGATAAAATCGAGGCCGACGCGGACCTGATTGCCCATCACTTCGACAACGGTATCCCCTGGGACCAGGCGCTCAGCGGGACCCCGTATCCCACAACAGTGACAGATGACTGGTTATTCAGGAAAAGCCACATACCGGCCGGCCACAGGCTCTATGTCGCCATCACCCCCATCAACGCCATGCGTGACGGCCTGGCGCAGATCTGGAACAGCACCGGGGACAACCAGCCGCTCACGCCGCCATGGAACGGCTACAATTTCAATCATCCGGACGTGAAAGCCGCCTATCTGCATTACTGTACAAGCGTGATTGACTACTTCAATCCCGATTATATCGCGGTGGGCGTTGAGGTAAACCTGATCAGGGAGAACACCACCCAGTGGGACGCCTACCTGGAGCTGCACCAGGAGACCTACGCGGCGCTGAAGATCCTGTATCCGTCCCTGCCACTATTCATCACCCTGACCGGAATAGACCTCGTCGAAGGCTACTCTAACGCGAATCATGCCGGCCAGATGGACGCACTGGCGGATATCATCGATTACACTGACTATTACGCCATATCCCTCCATCCCTTCTTCGCGGAAATACCCGGCGGCACGCTGCCTCCGGACATGTTTAACAGAATATTTGCCCTGAACACCGGCGCAAAGCCTGCCTGCATCACGGAGACAAGCTTCCCGGCGGAAGAGCTCACCATGACCGCCTACGAGCCAGACATCACGATTGCGGGGAGCGAAAAAAAACAGCGTGAATTCTTCAGCCTGCTCCTGAACGAGTCACAGAAGCATGGCTTTATTTTCGTGGTGAACTTCCTGGTGCGGGACTATGATGTGCTGTGGTCCACGCCAATCCCCGGCGGCCTTGGATCGCCCGAAGATATCACCAAGGCCTGGCGGGACACCGGCTTCTACGACCAGGACGGCAACCCCCGGTCAGCTTTGCGCGCGTGGCGGGCGCGCCTTTCCCTGCCGGTGAGATAACATGAGCGTACCGCACCCGGATGCAAATCTCGATCAAACCAAACATCATTAAAAATCTTGCTTTTTATCAACCGGCTGATATATGCTTGCCAGATAAAGCATACACGGGCGGGGTATAATTCATGAAAAAAAATATTACGTGTTTCGCATTCGTTATCATGGCCTCTCTTGTTTTTACGGTCGCCTGCAAAAAAGGAGAGGCCCCGAAAGAGGAAGCGCCCGTCACCGGGGAAGCTCTAAAGCCTCTGGTCATCTTAAAAGTTAGCGTTGACCCGAAGCAGAAGCCGGTCGCTTTTGAACACACCTCACACAAGAAACGGGCAGCCGCAATGGGTAAAAACTGCAAAACCTGCCACCACATAGGTAAAATCAACGATAAATGCTCCAACAAGGGTTGCCACTTCGGACCCGGTGCGGAAAAGCTCGTGCACAAAAAGTGCTATGGAGAATGCCACCTGACCGCTGCGGCGGCGCCGAAGCAGGCGCAGTGCGCGGGATGTCATAAATAGCCATATATACATAGCGGGGTCAGAGTAAAATCGATTGCAATGGTCTATGTCAGCAGTATGATATCCGGTCTGAACAATTAATCGCCATTTGCCCGGATATTAATAACCCGGGAAAACTCCTCTGATTTATTGAGGTGTGAGCTGGTCTTCACTATTCACTTTTCGTTCACTCTGGCCACTTAGGTAGACATTTTTGAATTCAAAATTTACTCTGACCCCCATATAATATAATATGTATGAATTGGGTCTACCACTCAAGACAAGGGTCAGAGTAAATCACATTTAATTAATAGACAAAATTTTTTGGTATACAAAACACAGGCATGATGAGAATTATTTTGAAGAATATCAGCTTATAGGGTCAGAGTAAATTGTGTATGTAGACTTGCATCACATGCTCCTTCTATATTGCCCGCCCACCGAGTAGAGCGCATGAGTGATCTGGCCTATTGAGCAGTGGCGCACCGTGTTCATCATCTCTGCAAAGATGTTGCCTCCTGACAGGGCAACATCCTGAAGCTTTTTCAGAGCTATCGGGGCCTCGGCGGCATTGCGCTGATGGAATTCTTCCAGACGCCGGAGCTGTGAGCGCTTTTCATCTTGAGTGGCGCGGGCTAGTTCAACCTGGGCGACCTCTCCGCCGTGCGTCGTCTCGCCTTCGAGGAACGTATTCACGCCAACGATAGGAAGCCCGCCAGAATGTTTGAGGTGCTCATAGTGCATAGACTCTCCCTGTATCTGGCTCCGCTGGTAGCCCTTCTCCATAGCGCCCAGAACACCGCCACGCTCGGTTATACGGTCAAACTCGGCAAGTACCGCTTCCTCAACGAGACTGGTAAGCTCTTCCACGATAAAGCTTCCCTGTTCCGGGTTCTCGTTCCGCGCCAGGCCCCATTCCCGGTTAATGATCTGCTGGATGGCGAGCGCGCGCCGGACCGACTCACGACTTGGCGTGGTGATAGCCTCGTCATAGGCATTGGTATGGAGGCTGTTGCAGTTATCGTACACGGCACACAGGGCCTGCAGGGTTGTGCGGATATCGTTGAACTGGATCTCCTGGCTGTGAAGAGACCTGCCGGAGGTCTGGATATGATATTTGAGCATCTGCGAGCGCGGCGCACCGCGGTATTTTTCACGCATTGCCACCGCCCAGATGCGGCGCGCCACCCGTCCAATGACCGTGTACTCCGGATCCATCCCGTTTGAAAAGAAAAAGGATAGGTTCGGCGCGAAGCTGTCGATCGGCATGCCGCGTGAAAGATAATATTCAACATAGGTAAAACCGTTTGCCAGAGTAAAGGCAAGCTGGGTGATGGGATTGGCGCCCGCCTCGGCGATATGATAGCCGGATATCGACACGGAATAGAGATTCCGTACATTATTTTCGATGAAAAACTGCTGGATATCCCCCATCATCCTCAATGCAAAATCGATTGAAAAGATGCAGGTATTCTGGCCCTGGTCCTCTTTCAATATATCGGCCTGGACCGTACCCCGAACATTGGCAAGCACATCGGCGCGTATTCTCTCATATTCTTCCCTGTTAGGTCGGCGACTGATCCGGGAATTGAACCGGTCTTCCTGCTGGTCAATGGCCGCATTCAGAAACATCGCCAGCATCATCGGCGCAGGACCGTTTATCGTCATTGAGACCGATGTTGTGGGTGCGCAGAGGTCAAACCCGCCATAGAGAATTTTGACATCATCGAGGGTGCAGACGCTCACACCCGAGGTCCCCACCTTCCCGTACACGTCCGGCCGCGTCTCAGGATCGCGGCCGTACAGCGTGACCGAATCGAAAGCGGTGCTCAGACGTTTCGCGGCAAAATTCGCGGACAGCAGCTTGAAGCGCGCATTGGTCCGCTCCGGATTCCCCTCGCCAGCGAACATGCGGGTGGGGTCTTCATTCATTCGCTTCAGAGGAAAGACGCCCGCCGTATAGGGAAACCAGCCGGGAATATTTTCCTCCCGCATCCAACGATATATCTCGCCCGGATCGGTAAAACGCGGCAGGGCGATCTTGGATATCTTTTTACCGGAGAGAGATTCATAGTAAAGAGGCGTCCTGATCTCCTGGTCGCGGACCAGGTAAACAAGCTCGTCTTTACTGTAATCCTCGCGGATAACGTCCCACTGATACAGGAGGTACGTCGTTTCGCTGTCGATGAGCGGCTCCAGGCGCGCAGCCTCATCCGTCAACCGCGAGACCGCATCAGAGGCATCACCGCGTTCAGCCAGACGTGCAGCAGACTCACGCAGGTGCCATATGCTCCTCACGATATCCGCCTGCTCGGCGGTTCTGCGGTGATAAGCCCGCACCGTATCGGCGATCTCGGAAAGATAGCGAACACGGCTGGTAGGGATAATGATGGTCTTTGAGGATGATGACTTCAGTTCCGAACGCGGCAGGCTGGAAATAAGATTTTTTTCAGTCTTTGAGTTGACCAGATCGATCAGATGATGATAGAGCGCGGTAACCCCGTCATCGTTAAAGCGAGACGCAATCGTTCCGAATACCGGCATCTCGTCGGTGGACATGTTAAAGGCCTTGCGATTCCTCTGGACTTGCTTGCGCACATCGCGGAGGGCGTCTTCTGCCCCATCCTTTTCGAACTTGTTAACAACAACGACATCGGCATAATCGAGCATGGTGATCTTCTCAAGCTGCGATGCCGCTCCGTATTCACTCGTCATAACATAAACCGATACATCGGCGATATCGGAGAGTCCCGCGCTCCCCTGACCGACGCCGGCGGTCTCGGCTATCGCCAGATCAAAGCCTGCGGCCCTGACGACCGCAAGCGCATCCGCCAGCGCCTCGGAAAAATCTATGTTTGACTGGCCGGCAGCAAAAGAGCGCATGTACACACGGGGACTGGTGATGGCGTTCATGCGGATACGATCGCCCAGGAGCGCGCCCCCGCTCCTCCGTTTCGCTGGATCACTGCAGAGTACTGCGGCGCGAAGGTCACCGAAGTCATGAAGAAACCTCACAATAATCTCGTCGATGATTGAAGACTTACCCGCGCCGCCCGTGCCGGATATGCCTATGACAGGCATCTTCCTATCAGCCGCGGCCTTCCTGACGAGACTGCGTATGGCCTCGCATGGCCCCAAGCCGCGCGTTTCAATGAGCTCGGCCATTGTGATGAGTCGAGATATCGCGTCTTTATTTTCAGGAGCCAGGCGCGCAACATCCGCCTCGCACGCATCGGGTATCGGAAAATCGATCATGCTGACCAGGTCATTGATAATGCCCTGGAGGCCCAACTGCGCTCCATGCTCCGGCGTATAAATCTTTGAAACACCATAGTCTTCAAGCTCACGGACCTCCTCCTGGACGATGACGCCGCCACCGCCGCCAAAGACGCGGATATGATCGGAGCCCCGTTCTTTCAGGAGATCAATAATATATTTAAAATACTCAACGTGCCCGCCCTGATAGCTGGATACGGCAATACCCTGCACATCCTCTTCTATTGCGGCACTCACAATCTCATCGACTGATCTATTGTGCCCGAGATGGATCACCTCCACGCCGGTATCCTGAAGTATCCTCCGGAACATGTTAATGGCCACATCATGACCATCGAAAAGCGAAGTTGCGGTGACCACCCGAATACGATTCTTCGGCCTGTATATACCCCCCTCAGAGATCGCGGTTTCAGCTTTATTTTTTTCATTCATACCAGGCACAGACTTCATATGGAGCGAGCTCCCCCTTCTATTATACGACCCCGCAATCCAAGGAACCAGGTCAACAAATAAAAACCGACATGCTTTCATGCGAGATGAATTAATGCTCGTATATATTTATTTATGTTTTTCCTGTCAAGATTATTCTTTTTCTTCGTGATATCCAAAAAATTCACCAAGATTAAGCCTGATTTTGCTAATTATTTGACCCTCAATCTGCCTCATCAGATACAATGAAATGCCGCTCTCTTTTGACAGTGATGCTTTTGATATATTGTGTAAATTTTTTGCAATAAAGAGCTTCCTCTGTTCCTCCGGGAAAGAGTTTATCGTATCCCTCAGGGTTGATATTATTTCGCCTCGCATGCAGGCGTTTTCGATGTTTTCATAAAATTGCCGGTCCATATGAGCTTCTTCCAGCCGCATGTAGCGCAATTTATCCTCTTCAGACTTTCTCCTGCGCAGATAATCTATGGCCATATTTTTTGCTACTGTGAAAAGATAATTCGATGTCTGCGGCGCATCAGGATCTAGATTGATTTTTTTTTCATACACTCGCAGAAATACATCCTGGCATAGTTCTTCGCATACACCCCGGTCATAGACAATATTTTTGAGGAACCTTATAACTGCGATAGAAAATTTACGGTAATTGATACTGAATTGCTCATCAAAGCCGGATTCGACAAACTCCATTTTTGACATAATCCCTCCATATTGATCATAAAATATTCAGCATGTCTGCCTCACGCCAATATCTGCATGCCTGCATGAAGTTGAGATGCCATGAATCATAATTATTTATTGTTGGAAATATTTGCAACCTTCAGGGAATGAATGCTACGTCACGGGGAATGAAAGCTACGTAAATAGAAATGAACGTTTAATTATATAAGAATGAAATTAATTATTTTTTTACTCTGACCCTAAATTTTTTTTATGATATTCACCTTCTCATTCGTATACCCGGCAGACGAACACAATCTCAACCAGAGGG